>JAEYTY010000089.1 GCA_023433775.1 Pseudomonadota bacterium
TTCATCTGGTTGTGGAATACACACGGAATCGCGCCGATGGATCGACAGCAAGCATCCATAGCAATCTCTGGATTGTCACGTTCGACGGTGGACGTTGGGGTATTAAGCAGCGCTCCTATTGATGGAAACTGAACGGCAACTACCGTCGTGGCCAAGCCCAATAGCCGACATTCCGCAAACCACCCCAGTCACGCCACCCCCTACCGCACCCAGCCCGGCAACCAGTCCCCATGCGCGGCAATGAGATCATCCACCAGCCCCCATATCTGGTCGAGATCAAGCTCGGCCGCCGTGTGCGGGTCCATCATGGCGGCGTGGTAGATATGCTCGCGATTTTCGTCGATCAGCGCGCGAACCGTCAGTTCCTGCACATTGATATTGGTTCGGATCAGCGCCGTGAGCTGGGGCGGCTGGTTTCCAGAGACGGTGTTCGCGGTCCAGCCATTCAGGCATAGCCTTCATGGCCTTAGGACCTAAAATCGCTCCACGGGAGCGATTTTGCCGCGTAGCGGCCGGTCCAGCCATTCGAGCGTAGCTCTCATGGCCTTGAGGTCTAAATTCGCTCCACTGGAGCGAATTTGCGGCCGCAGGCCGCCGACCTCAAGTATTAAACTTGAACAGCATTACGTCGCCATCCTTGACGACATATTCCTTGCCTTCGTCGCGGGCCTTGCCGGCTTCCTTGGCGGGAACTTCGCCGCCCAGGGTCACGAAATCATCGTAGCCGATGGTCTGGGCGCGGATGAAGCCGCGTTCGAAATCGGTGTGGATGACGCCGGCGGCGGCGGGGGCCTTGTCGCCCTTGTGGATGGTCCAGGCGCGGGTTTCCTTGGGGCCGACAGTGAAATAGGTCTGCAGGCCCAGAAGATCATAGGCTTCACGGATCAGCCGGTTGAGGCCAGGTTCGTGCAGGCCGAGGCTTTCGAGATATTCCGCCTGCTCGGCATCGGGAAGCTGGGCCAACTGGCTCTCGATTTCAGCCGAAATGATCACCACGCCCGCATCATTCGCCTTGGCATAGTCGATCACCTTGGCGCTCATCGCATTGCCGTTCTCGGCGGAGCCTTCGTCGACATTGCAGACATAGAGCACGGGCTTGCTCGTCAGCAGTTGCAGCTCCTGGAATGCCTTTTCCTCTTCATTGGAGCGCTCGACAAAGCGGGCAGACTTGCCATCGCGCAGCAGGACCAGCGCGCGGTCGATCAACTCCAGCGTCAGCTTGGCGTCCTTGTCATTGCCCTTGGCCTTCTTCTCGACACCGGCGCGGCGCTTTTCGAGGCTTTCAAGATCGGCCAGCATCAGCTCGGTCTCGACCACTTCGGCGTCGGCCAGCGGATCGACCTTGTTGGCGACGTGGATGATGTTGCCGTCTTCAAAGCAGCGCAGCACATAGGCAATGGCATCGCATTCGCGGATATTGGCCAGGAACTGGTTGCCCAGCCCTTCGCCCTTCGATGCGCCTTTGACGAGGCCGGCAATATCCACAAAGCTCATGCGCGCCGGCAGGATCGTCGCCGATTTGCCGATGGCAGCCAGCTTTTGCAGGCGCGCATCGGGCACCGGCACATCGCCCACATTGGGCTCGATGGTGCAAAACGGAAAATTCGCCGCCGCAGCCGCCGCCGTGCGGGTCAGCGCGTTGAAAAGGGTCGACTTGCCAACGTTGGGCAGGCCGACAATGCCCATCTTGAAACCCATGGGATACTCCAAAATCTGTTGGCATCCACTTGGTTCGGATCGGCCGGGATGTCAATGCGTCGCGCGGCTTTGCGGCCATGCGCGCCCTTGCCCAATGCCCAATATTGAGGCAATGTCACCTTGACGTATAGGGCAAGCCAATGACCAATCCTGTCACTATTGAGCGGCGCCACTTCGAGGATCTCGCGGTGGGCGAAATTATCGACCTGGGCCAGACCCATGTGAGCAAGCAGATGATCGTGTCATTTGCCCGCCAATTCGACCCCTTCCCCTTCCACATTGATGAGGAAGCCGCCAAGGCGAGCTTGCTCGGCGGTCTCGCCTCAAGCGGCTGGCAGACCGGGGCGCTGAGCCTGCGGATGCTGGTCGACAGCTTCCTCTCCAAGGTCGCCTCCTGCGGCGGCCTGGGCTTTACCGACCTCAAATGGAAAAACCCGGTCATGGTCGGCGACACGATTGGCGGCACGGTCACCATTGCCGAATTGCGCCGCTCCGGCAGCCACCCCCATTGGGGCATCGTCACGCTCGACTTCGACGTACGCAACCAGCACGACAAACCTGTGCTGACCATGCGGCTGGCCAATCTGGTCGAATGCCGCAAGGCCGAGGTGGTCGCATGACCCGCTGGTTTGAAGATATCGAGCCCAATGAAGCCTTCCCCCTGGGCAGCCACACCTTTGGCCTTGAGGAGATCATTGAGTTCGCGACGCTCTATGATCCGCAATATTTTCATATCGACGTGGAGCAGGCCAAGCACAGCCATTTCGGCGGCATCGTGGCCTCCGGCTGGCATACGGTCTGCATTGGTCACAACCGGATGGTGCAAGCCCTGTTTGCCGAAGAGGAGCGCCTGCGCGCGCTGGGCCGCGAGCCAGGCGTTTCCGGCCCGTCTCCGGGCGTCAACTCGATGGAGTTCAAGGCGCCGGTGCGCCCCGGCGACACGGTGACCTTTGAACTTGTCGTGACCGACAAGCGCCCGTCCAATTCAATTCCCGGCTGGGGCCTGCTCTTCAACCAGATCACCGCATTTAACCAGCATGGCGAACTTGTCTATCGCGCGGATATTGTTGGCTTTTCGAAGCTCCGCGACTATCGGATGCCGCTGAGGCTGCGCCTGTTGCTGGCGCTCACCAAAGTGCCGGTGATCGGCAAGCGCCTCAAGCGCGCCACTTGAAACCGGACTCGCGGATCGGCACTGTGCATCCATGCGCCGATTCGCCCTTTGCCTTGCCCTGACCGCCCTGTCTGCCACGCCCAGCGTGGCGCAGACCTATCAGGGCAATTGGAGCTGCCGCGACGCCACCACCGAGCGCACCGGCATCATGACCATCTATGGCGAAGTCTATGGCTGGGCCTCCCGCGTTACGGGCGACCCCAATTCGGGCACCGGCTCGCTGACGGCCTATCAGGATGGCGTTGGCTTCAACGAGGGCAATCTGCGCAGCAAGGCCGGTATTCAGGCTGGCCGGCTGATCAGCGACCCGACCCATGGCGTTGCCCTGCAGCTCGAAACGGCCGAAGCCATCGTCATGATGTGTACCCCCCGCTAACGCACCGCCCGACGCTCAGGGGCTTGAAATTCGCCCGTTTTAGGCGCATTTAGGCGTTGCAGCGCCGGGCCCCTCTGGTCATGGCTTTACGCTATGGCGATGTCGGAGCTGCTCCAACAACTACATGGAGAAGGTCCGGCGATGGATTCGCTGCTTTACGCCCTGTCGGGCGAATTTTTGGGTACACCCGTCTATTTCTGGGTCGCTTTCATAGCGATCGTCATTGCGCTGCTGGTCTTTGACCTCGGCATCCTCCACCGCGACGAACACGAGATCGAAGCCAAAGAGAGCCTTTTGCTCTATGGCTTCTATGTCCTGATCGCGCTGGCTTTCGGCGCCTGGGTCTGGTTCAGCCGCGGCGCACAATCCGGTCTCGAATTCTACACCGGCTATCTGATCGAACAGTCGCTGGCCATGGACAACATGTTTGTCATCGCCACAATTTTCGGGTTCCTGGGCATTCCCCGGCTCTATCAGCACCGTGTGCTGTTCTGGGGTATTCTGGGCGTCATCCTGTTCCGTGCCATTCTCATCGGTGTCGGCGCGGCACTGGTCTACCAGTTCAGCTGGATCCTTTTCCTTTTCGGCGCTTTCCTGGTCTTTACCGGCATTCGGATGTTCAGCCATTCCGATGACGAACCGGATATCGAAGCCAATCCGGTACTGAAATTCCTGCGCAGCCGCTTCCGCATCACCAATGAGCTTCGTGGCCGCCATTTCATCGTCAAGGAGCCCGATCCCAAGACCGGCAAGATCGTCACCTGGCTGACGCCGTTGGCCGTGGCGCTGATCATGGTGGAATTCGTCGACCTGATCTTTGCCGTGGACTCGGTGCCGGCCGTCTTTGCCGTGACCCAGGACACGTTCATCGTCTACACCTCCAACATCTTCGCCATTCTCGGCCTGCGCGCGCTCTACTTTGCGCTGGCAGCGGCGATGAACCGCTTCCGCTACCTGCAGATCTCGCTGGCAATCATCCTCGTGCTGATCGGCATCAAGATCTTCCTCGTGCCGCTGGGCATCAAGATCGACACCCTGCTCTCGCTGGGCGTGACCATCGGCATTCTGGCTGGCGGCGTCATCTACTCCCTGTGGAAGACGCGCAACGAGCCGGACATTAGCGCCGAGGATCAGCCCAAGACGGGCCAGCTCGAGCCATAAGGCTCGGCATCTCAACGACAATGACAAAGGGCCGGCGGTTGACGCCGGCCCTTTTGCTTGTCTATGCTTCCGCCATCTTTCGGAGGTTCTGCACGAAAATGATCTGAAAACTCGACCCGGACGCTCGAACCACACATGCTCCGCGCTTGCGCGTGATCCTGTCGTGGCGGCTGTACGGATGGCGAGTTTGACATGATCCAAGTGCATCCGGCTCGCTAGCGAGCCCGCTCCTGTCCCCTCAGTCCTGGCGCCCTATCCAGCACCGCAACGCGCGGCACTGTCCGCGTTTCATTTGACCGAGCCAGCCCGCGCATAGCCTGCCGGGCGGGAAGGATAGCTCATGCCTAAGAACCAGTTCCAACGCCCCCTCCCCGTGCAGCACAACCACTCTGTGCCGCGTCACGGCAAACAGCAGCCGCCTCTGGCAAAGCCCGGCGCAAAGGCTGCAACAAAGCCGCCCGAAGCCGGCCTGCCGCCACTGGCGGCCCTGCTGGAGAAGGCACAACAGAAATAGGCGACAGGCCCGGAATTTCGGTTCCGGGCTAATCCCTCGCTATGCTCCTGACAAAGCCTGTCATGGCGCGGCGCCAATCTGGGATCACCAGCAAGGAGCCCTGCCATGACCCTGATCGCGACCTGCCATTGCGGCGCAACCCGCATCCAGTTACCGAGCCAGCCCACCGAAGCCACGTCCTGCAATTGCAGCTATTGCAGCCGCACCGGCGCTGTCTGGGCCTATTTCAAGCAAGGCGAACTGACATTCCTGACGCAGGACGGCGAAGCCACCTATTCAGCCAGTGGTGGCATGAACCAGCACCATTTCTGCAGCACATGCGGCATCCAGACCTGGGGCGATTCCCCGGACTGGGCCTCGATGTACAATCTCGATGGCACGCCCAAAAATGGCGAAGCCAATGCCATGCCGACCGAGCGCATCTATGGCGTCAATCTCAAGCTGATCGATGATCTGGACTGGTCCGCCGTGACCATGACCAATGTGGATGGCCGCAACAACTGGTGAAAGGCTTAGTGCCCTTCAAAGCCGATGAGAGAATGTACCGCGACGCCTTCGGTCTTGAGCTTTTGGGCGCCGCCGAGGTCGGGCAGATCGATGACAAAGGCCGCATGGTCGACCACCGCCCCGGTGCGCCTCAATAGGCCCACCGCCGCAATGGCCGTGCCGCCGGTAGCGATCAGGTCATCGACCAGCAACACCTTGTCGTCGGGGCCAAGCACGTCTGCGTGGATTTCAATCGTGTCCACGCCATATTCGAGCGCATAGTTCTGCCCGATGGTTTCACCGGGCAGCTTGCCCTTCTTGCGGATGGGAACAAAGCCGACGCCAAGCGCTATGGCAACGCCCGCTCCGAAAATGAAGCCCCGCGCCTCGATGCCTGCCACATGGGTGACGCCGAGATTGCGATGGGCCGCGACAATTTCTTCGACGCTCTGCCGAAAACCTTCCGGATGCTCGATCAGCGTGGTGATGTCCCGAAAAAGGATGCCCTTTTTGGGATAGTCCGGAATGGTCCGGACGAGCGACTTGAGGTCGAGCGTCATGAAAGGGTCCAGTGGGAGAGGGTCAGGACTTGTTCTTGCCCATGAGGTGGCGGGTCAGCACGCCGGCATTATAGGCCAGGTTCCGCGTGGTCATGACAGCCTTTTCCCGTGCCTTGGGATTGCTGGCGACCGCTCTGACGCCGGCACGAACGGCAGGATTGCGCGCTGCGGTCATAACCACACCGGCCAAAGTGATGGCCAACCGGACAGCGGACATGGAAGGCTCCTGCAGGCATTGCGAACACAAGGAATATCGCCACACTTGCCCTTGAAGGCAAGGGCAGATGGCGCCACGCCGACAAAATCGTGATCCGGCGCGGCAATAAAAAGAGGCCCCGAGGGACCTCTTTCAATTCTTGTGCCCCATTGCCCAGCGCGCGTAGCGCTTCGGGCCTGACCCACTCAAAACTCCCCACCGGGGCGTTTTGCCGCAAACAAAAAGGGGCCTCACGGGGCCCCCTCCAAACTTCAGTTCATGCCCTGCGCGCGTAGCGCTTCGGGCCTGACCTCCTAAAAACGCCCCACCGGGGCGTTTTTGCCGCAAACAAAAAGGGGCCCCAGGGGGCCCCTCCAAACTTCAGTTCATGCCCTGCGCGCGCAGCTCTCCGGGCCTGACCTCCTAAAAACGCCCCACCGGGGCGTTTTTGCCGCCAAGCGGCCGGAGGTCAGTGCTCAATACCGGCCCAGACCTTGCGCTTGGTGGCATACATCAGGCCAGCAAACAGCGCCAGGAACAGCAGCACGACAAAGCCGGTCTGCTTGCGCGACACGAGGTGGGGCTCGGCCATCCACATCATGAAGGCAGACACGTCGGTCGAGTACTGCTCCAGCGTTTCCGGAACCGCAACGCCGTCTTCGCCGGGCGTATAGCTCAGAAGGCCATCAGCCAAGGGCGGCGCCATCCCGATGGCGTGGCCGGGGAAGTAGTCGTTGTAATACTTGCCTTCAGCCAGCTCGAACCCTTCGGGCGCCGTCTCCGGCACTTCCTCGTGGTAGCCGTTCAGCAGGGCGTGGATATAATCCGGGCCGCCTTCCTGATAGCCGGTGAAGTAGTTGAACACCCAGGTCGGGAACGGATCGGTTACACCGCGGGCCTTGGCCAGAACCGAGAAGTCGGGCGGCAGCGCACCGCCATTGGCGTCGCGGGCGTCCTGGTCAGTGGCGAAGGGCGAAGGCCAGCGGTCTGCGGCGACGCCCGGACGGACACCACCTTCGACCAGCGGGTCAGCCACTTCATATTCAGCAGCCAGCGCCTTGACCTGAGCCTCGGAGAATTCGGGGCCACCGGGCTCGCTCAGATTGCGGAATGCCATGAGGCGGGCGCCGTGGCAGCTGGCGCAAACTTCGCGGAACACCTGGAAGCCGCGCTGCAGCTGGTTCTGGTCATAGGTGCCGAAAATACCGGCAAAGCTCCAGCTCTGGCGCTCGGCGCGGGCACCGGCTTCAGCGGCATGGGCGGAAACCGTGGCCAGGCCGACAATGGCGGCAAAGGCAGCGACGATGAACTTGGTCTTGATCATTTCTCTCGCCCCGCTCACGCGTGTGCCTTGCCGAGAACGCTCTCGGAAATGCTGGTTGGCAGTGGCTTGGGCGTTTCGATACGCGACAGAACCGGCAAAACCACCAGGAAGTAGATGAAGTAATATCCGGTGCAGACCTTGGCCATCACGGTGTAGATGCCTTCGGCCGGCTGCGCGCCTAGATAGGCGAGGCCAATGAAGTTGATCACGAACAGCGCGAAGAACCACTTGAACATCGGGCGGAACGTGCCCGAGCGCACCTTGGACGTATCGAGCCACGGCACGATCAGCAGCATCAGCATCGCGCCGCCCATGGCGATCACGCCGCCAAGCTTGGAGTCGATGAAGAGCACGTTGAAGTCGATGGCGCGCAGGATCGTGTAGAAGGGCAGCAGATACCATTCCGGAACGATATGGGCCGGCGTCACCTGGCTATTGGCCATGATGTAATTGTCGGGGTGACCCAGAATGTCCGGCGCGAAGAACACAAACCAGGCGAACGGGATCATGAACAGCACCATGCCGTAGAGATCCTTCATCGTGTAATACGGATGGAAGGGCAAGGTATCGCGGCTGTCCTTGACGTCCACGCCGACCGGGTTGTTGTTGCCCGGCACGTGCAGCGCCCAGATATGCAGCGCCACGACGGCAGCGATGATGAAGGGCAGCAGGTAGTGCAGCGAGAAGAAGCGGTTCAGCGTCGGGTTACCGACGGCAAAGCCGCCCAGCACCAGCTGCTTGATCTGCTCGCCGACCAGCGGAATGGCCGTGAAGATGTTCGAGATAACCGTCGCACCCCAAAAGGACATCTGGCCCCAGGGCAGGATGTAGCCCATGAAGGCCGTCGCGGTGGTCAGCAGGAAGATGACAACGCCGAGGATCCAGAGGATTTCGCGCGGGGCCTTGTAGGAGCCGTAGAACAGGCCGCGGAACATGTGGATATAGAGCGCGATGAAGAACATCGAAGCGCCCACGGCGTGGGTTGCCTGGATGATGCGGCCACCATTGACGTCGCGGCGGATATGTTCGACCGAGTCAAAGGCCATCGCCGTATTGGGCGTATAGTGCATGGCCAGGATAATGCCGGTCACGATCTGCACGCCAAGGCACATCACGAGAATGGCGCCGAAGGTCCACCAATAATTGAGGTTCTTCGGCGTGGGGAAATCCATCAGGTGCTCTTTGGAGAACCGGATGATCGGCAGGCGGTCATCGAGCCACTTCTCGACGGCATTTCCCGGGGTATAGGTAGAATGTTCGGACATCGGAAAAGCCCCCACTAGCCGATCTGGATCAGCGTATCGCTGACGAATTCATAAGGCGGCACGACGAGATTGAGCGGCGCGGGACCACGGCGGATGCGGCCTGCAGAATCATAGTGCGAACCATGGCAGGGGCAGAACCAGCCGTCGAAATCGCCGGCTTCACCCACGGGCACGCAACCGAGATGCGTGCAGTTTGCAATCATCACCAGCCACTGCTCATGGCCTTCCTTGGTGCGCTGCTCGTCCGTTTCCGGATCCTTGAGCTCGCTCAGCGGAACTGCCTTGGCTTCTTCAATCTCGGCTGCCGTGCGGTGACGCACGAAAACCGGCAGGCCGCGCCAGGTGATGGTCACCGACTGGCCTTCGGGAATAGCCGAAAGGTCGAATTCGATGCTCGCCAATGCCAAGGTCGAGGCATCGGGATTGAGCTGGTTGATCAGCGGCCAGACCACGGCAGCGGCGCCAACAGCGCCGACCGCGCCTGTGGCGACAAACAGGAAGTCCCGCCGGTTCGTGGATGTGTGTTCAGCTTGCGTGGCCAAGGTCCGTATCCCCGTACGATGCATAGTTTGACGGGGCCGGCTCCGGCAATGTCGTCCGCATAGGCAGAATCGACCGCCGACCGCCCTCAAGCGGCCCGTCAGGTGGGGTTCTTTTTGCACTGTCACAGGCGCTTGTCCAGTGCGCGCACCGTGACAGCGAACAAGTGCGACACTATACCCGAGCCAGCCCCGGAATCCGGGCGCCTCGCTCCAACCAGCTCAGGCCGCCATGTCGCTCGACCTCGCCCTTTATCAACCGGACATTGCCGCCAATACCGGCACCTTGCTGCGCCTGGGCGCCTGTCTGGGCGTGCCTGTCCATGTCATTCATCCGACCGGCTTTGCCATTACACAGCAAAATCTGGCGCGCAGCGGCATGGATTATCTCGATCGCGCGGCTCTGGTCGAGCATGTCAGTTTCGCCGCTTTTCAGGCATGGCGCCGGGCCGAGGGGCGGCGGCTGGTCCTTCTGACCACCAAGACAGACGCCTCAGCCTATGACGCAAATTATGCCTCCGGAGACATCCTGATGCTGGGCCGCGAAAGCGCCGGTGTGCCGGATGACGTCGCCGCTGCCTGCGATCTTCGCGTCCGCATTCCGATGCAGCCGGGTTTGCGCTCGATCAATGTAGCCCTCGCCGGCAGCATGATACTTGGCGAGGCCATGAGACAGATTGGCCGCTTTACACAGCTTTCCTGAAGGTCCATTTCCCCGCCATGACCCTGCCCAGCGACATCGAAACAAAAAAAGAAACCGCCCAAGCCTGGTTCCGCGCCCTGCGCGACCGCATTTGCGCGGCATTCGAAACCCTTGAGGACACCGTAACCGGCCCCAATAGCGACATGCCCGCCGGCCGCTTTGAGCGCACGCCCTGGGATCGTGCAGCAGGCGGCGGTGGCGAAATGTCCATGCTACATGGCCGGGTGTTCGAAAAGGCCGGCGTCCACATCTCCACCGTCCACGGCAATTTTACCGAGGAATTCGCCCGCCAGATGCCCGGCACCGAGGCTGGCACGGAATTCTGGAGCTCAGGCATTTCGCTGATCGTGCATCCCTGGAACCCGCATGTTCCGGCGGTGCACATGAACACCCGCATGATCGTCACCGGCAAGCAGTGGTGGGGCGGCGGCGCCGACCTGACGCCCGTGCTCGACAATCGCCGCACACAGGATGATCCCGACAGCGTGGATTTTCACGCAGCCATGCAGGCCGCCTGCGATGCCAGCCCCGGCGTCGACTATCAGCGCTTTAAGGAATGGTGCGACGAGTATTTCTTCCTGCCCCACCGCAATGAACCCCGCGGCATTGGTGGCATTTTCTATGACCACTACAATTCCGGCGACTGGGACGCGGACTACGCCTTTACCCGGCGCGTCGGCGAAGCTTTCCTCGACATCTACCCCAAGCTGGTCAGCCGTAATTTTGAAAAGCCGTGGACGGAAGCCGAGCGCGACGAGCAACTGGTTCGTCGCGGGCGCTATGTCGAATTCAACCTGCTCTACGACCGCGGCACCACCTTCGGCCTCAAGACTGGCGGCAATGTCAATTCGATCCTGTCGTCCATGCCGCCCGCGGTGCGCTGGCCCTGAGGCCGGCGCCTCAGAGGTCTGACATAGCAGTTTCGCCGGGTGCGGAATCGCCCTTGCCTGACTTTTCGCGCCGCTCGGCCAGACGTTGCTGGCGGGCGGCGCGGAAGCCGGTGACGAGACCGCGCACAGCGACGTAAAACAGGCCATAGACGATAATGGCCAGCGGCAGTCCGCCGATCATCATGGTGCTGAAGGTTGGCCAGATCGCTTCCAGCCCGCCGGAAAACAGGCCTTCATTGAGCTTGTCCCCGACCGCGTCCAGCTGGCCGGCCTCTTCAGCGCTGACGCCGCCCCCGCCGGTGAGCCAGTCGCCAATGGCGTAGGATGCCGCAAAGAAAAACGGAAAGCTGATTGGATTACCCCAGGCCGTGCCAATGGCCGCAGCAATCATATTACCCCGAGTGATATAGGCCAGCACAAAGCTGAGGAGAAAATGTAGTCCGATCAGCGGAAACATCGACACCGCTGCGCCGGACGCGACGCCCGCCCCGATGGCATGAGGGCTCGCAGAAAGACGCAGCACCTTTTTGCGCAGATAGGTCGTGTAGCGCCTGATGCCCATGCGCGGCCAGATCATGTCGCGGTACTTGTCGATTTGGCTTTTGGGCATCTATTCCGTTCTTTGATCTGCGCGACTGAACCGGTGTCGTCATCCTACACAGTCCGGTTCTACAGCACAGCTTTGCCGCGCGAAATTGAATGTGGCGTGAACGCGCAGGAAAAAGATACGCCGCAGTCGGAACTTTCCATGACCCCGGTCGTTTCTGATCTTGCAGATCAAGTTGCATCCACAGGAGACAGAGATGAAACGCTTTGATTCCGGAACGCTGATCCCAGGCTCCAAATGGCGCGCCGAAGCCGACAACGAAGCGGAAGTTGTGCGTCGTGCCGTAGAAAATCTGAAGAATTACCACGGTGAGACCGAAGTGCGGCCCGACATGATCGAGCGCATCAAGGAACGCATCGTTGACGTCGATTCCGAGCCGACGCGGCACTAGCTGCCGATTTCGGCCAGTAATTGCTCAGGGGTGAGAGTGAAGTCACTGTCAACCCAGAGCATTTCCAGCCGGGCCAATGTTGCCCCCAACCCCGGCCCGGCTGGTATTCCCTTTTCAAGCAAATCCTGCCCACTGACGGGCAAAGGCTGAACCGGCAGGCGTGACAGCGCCCGCGCCGTCTCGGCCAATTGTTCGCGCGGCCAATTGCCCGACGCGGCAGCCACAGCCAGCCCCTCTACCGCATGTTCACCAAAGCGATAGGCCGCCCAGCCGGGCTTGTCCTGCGCCAGCAGGGCAGATGCCGCGGAAATCCTTTGTGCCGCGTCCACAACCGCATTGGACAGCCGCCAGGCCTTCTGCAAGCCCGGCAATGCCTCCTCGCCGAAAAGCGCCAGCCGCGCCTCAGCGCCCTGCCCGCCCAGGGCCTCGTATCGCAGCAGCGCCTCCAATACCGCGCGTGGCACGGTCACAAGCCCGATTTCTGCCATGACAGCGAGCGTCCGCGCGACGGCAGGCAATCCCATCATCCGCAACATTTCGCTGCCAATCCGCTCGGCCGAAATATGATCCAGCCGCCCCACCGCCTCGCGGCAGGCGGCCAACCCCTCCGGATCGAGATTTTGTCCGCCATGGCTCGCCGAAAAGCGAAAGAAACGATAGACGCGCAGCCCGTCCTCAGCGATCCTCTGGCCGGCATTTCCGATAAAGCGGACACGGCCATTGACGGCATCGCCTGCCCCGCCCAGCGGATCGAACAATCGCCCATCGGCGCCGCAATAAAGCGCATTGAGCGTAAAATCCCGCCGCGCCGCGTCAGCCGCCCAGTCCGTGCCAAACCGCACTTCCGCATGACGACCGTCCGTCGCCACGTCCTCGCGCAGCGTGGTCACTTCCACTACGGTCTCGTTAAGCCGCAGTGTCACTGTGCCGTGTTCGATGCCCGTGGGGTAGGCCGCAATGCCCGCCGCCTTGGCCCGCTGCATCACCGTGACCGGCAGCAATTCCGTCGCCATGTCGATATCGGTGTCGCCGCGCAGCCGGTTAAGCAGGCTGTCGCGCACCACCCCGCCCACAGCGCGCGTGCGGCCCTCTGCCCCGTCAAGCACCGCAAAAATAGCCTGCGTATCCGCGCGCTCCAGCCATTCGGCGTTTTCCAGACGGTCCTGGATCATTCTGCCGCCTCGCTCACGATCATGTCGCGGAAAAGCCGCGTCAGATTGGCCGTAATCCCCCAGATGGTGTGACCATCATGGTCAATCTGCCAGGTCGAATGTTCCAGTCCGCCCCGCTTGATGCGAAAACGGCCATAGCTGGCCGAATCCAGAATGCGCTGGAGCGGCACCTCGAACAATGAATGCACTTCGCCCGGATTGGGAATGAAGGGCGTGCTTGGCCGAACCTCGGCCACGACCGGCGTGATGAGATAGTTCGTGCCGGTATAATAGGTCGGCATATAGCCCAGCACCCTGGCATCCCCGGGCATCATGCCCACTTCCTCATTGGCCTCGCGCAACGCCGCCGCCGCTATGCTGGTGTCAGTCCGGTCCAGCTTGCCGCCCGGAAAAGCCACCTGCCCCGAATGCGCTCGCAGGTCTGGCGAGCGCTCAGTATAAAGTACGGTATGCCCCTCCGGCCGCTCCACCAGGGCAATCAGCACCGCTGCGGGCACAGGCGGCCGCTCAAACGCCCGCTCCGGCGCCCAGTCCGGCACCAGCAGATGCGCCTCGGGTGGCTCAGGCGGCTCGGCCAATAAACGCGCCGAGAGAGTCCGTTCTATGGTGAGATCGAGTGACAAGGGCATTCCAGCGGATAGTCGCGGCCCGGCAGTCTAGCCGGGCACACGCTATATGGCACTAGGGCATTCCAGATTTGGCCAACTGCCTCAGGCGCGGGCGTCAAAGGCCGCGATTGGGCCAGCCAGCGTCTTGGCCAGCGTCTTGTCTTCGGACAGCAGCAGCACGCGGCTGGTGTCCACCGGCCCGGGAAACTGGATATTGCCCGGCGTGGTGATTTCCCAGCCCAGCGGGCAGTAATAATCTTGGTCGCCGACCAGCAGCACGAATTCACCCTCGCCCCGCGCCAGCGCCAACCGGCTCACCTCGCGCGCCAGTAGCTTACCGGCGCCGCGCTTGCGGAAATTGGGGTGGGTCGCCAGCGGTCCCAGCAGATAGCCCTTGCGGCCCGAAACGCTGATCGGCGTCATCCACACCGAACCACAGGCCGTGCCATCGACTTCGGCGACAAGGCTCAGCGTTTTATCGATCGGGAAACGTTCGCGAACGCGAAATGCCGTGCGCGAAAACCGACCGGGCCCAAAGGCAATGGCCTGCAATTCCTCGATATAGGCGTCATCTTCGGGCATCGCGAGGCGAACAATGGGTTGACCGGCAGGCGAGGAAGCAGCGGCGTTGGCCGACAAGGGCGTGGTCATGATCTGATCCGGATAAAAGGTGCGCAGGAAACTTTGCGGCCACCCAAAGGGCGCCGCCTTGAAGACCGATTACGGTCGTCGTGATCCGTGCAAAACCTTCACCATCCTGGACGCCTCCACGTCTGAATGCGCATTAGCACCAGCAGGGGCAGCCGTAAATAGGATTGCTTCGTCCATGGTCTGAATCCTTCGCTATCGGGACGGTCTGTGTTCCAAATGCATAACGGATCGTTGTCTCGACGCGGCCTTATCCCGCGCCGCGATACGACTTACTTAGGGGACAACGCAGAAACCTTTGCCTTGGTGCGCCAGTTGAGTTGGCAAAACCGACAGCAAGATGACCGAAAGAGGCCCCCAATGGGACAACTGATCGACGGAAAATGGTCCACCCAGTGGTATGACACCAGCAAAAGCGGCGGCAAATTCGTCCGCAGCCAATCCGGCTTCCGCAACTGGATCACCCCCGATGGCAGCGCCGGCCCTTCGGGCGAGGGTGGCTATGCGGCAGAAGCCGGGCGCTACCATCTCTATGTCTCACTTGCCTGCCCCTGGGCACACCGCACGCTGATCTTCCGCAAGCTCAAGGAGCTTGAGAACCTGATCAGTGTCTCCGTCGTTTCGCCCAAAATGCCGGATGAAACAGGCTGGAGCTTCAACAAGGACGAAGGTTCGACCGGCGACGACCTGCTGGGCAAGGACTATCTCTGGCAGGTCTACACCCAGGCCGTGCCAGACTATACCGGGCGCGTCACCGTGCCCGTGCTGTGGGACAAGAAGACAAACACCATCGTCTCCAACGAAAGCGCCGAAATCATCCGCATGTTCAATTCGGCCTTCAATGAGCTGACCGGCAACACGGACGATTATTATCCCGAAGCCCTGCGCGCCCAGATCGACCCGATCAATGACCGCGTCTATGACGAGATCAACAATGGCGTCTACAAGGCCGGCTTTGCCACCGAGCAAGGTCCTTATGACGAGGCTGTCAGCACGCTGTTCGAAGCGCTGGACTGGGTTGAAGGCCTATTGGGCGAAACAGCCTATCTCACCGGCGATACCATCACCGAGGCCGATTGGCGGCTGTTCACTACGCTGGTGCGGTTCGACGCGGTCTATGTCGGCCACTTCAAATGCAATCTGAAGCGCATCGCCGACTACAAGAACATCTCGCACTATCTCAAGGCGCTTTACGAGGTGCCGGGCGTCAAGGAAACGGTCGATCTCGACCATATCCGCACCCATTATTACTGGAGCCACACGACGATCAATCCGCACCGCATCATCCCGATCGGGCCTGAATTGCCGTTCCTGGGCTAGGCTCAATAGCCCCAGGTGGTGCGCTTCTCCACCTTGTCGAAATATTCGTCCACGCGCTGGCTGGTCGCCGGGGTCACCTTTTCAGGCAGGGCCCGGCGGTCAAACCAGGCGACCTCGGCAATCTCGTGGTCGGGCTTGCGTTCGAATTCCTTCTCGAACTTCGTCGCCACATAAAAGGCCACATGGTCACGGTTCGTGACCACGCTGGCATTGTGATAAAGCCCGAACAGATGCATCGGGCCAATGACGCGATAGCCCGTCTCTTCCAGCGTCTCGCGGGCGCCAGCCTCTTCAAATGTCTCGCCCGGACCAACGCCGCCGCCGGGAAATTGCCAGCCGGGCACATAGGTGTGGCGAATGAGCAGAACCTTGTCGCCATCCACCACCATGACCCGCGCGCCCATGGTCATGCGATGCCAGAGCCCCTTGAGGGTCAGAAAAATGCGCGCACGCACGCGCTGGAAGCGATTCATCATCGGCCGGCTCCGTTTCTGGCCTATGGCTAATGCATCAGACCAAAAAGCGATACCGGCTTTATGACCCGCTCTGACCAGAGCCGGGCCGACAAAAATGAACTCTGCGACCGATTGACCGTTTTCTTGACTGCGCCCTTCTGGCACAACCCACCGCAATGACCACACTTGCTCATATTTCGGACCTGCATTTGTCGCCGATGCCCGAGGTCGGCTGGCGCGACCTGGCAGGCAAGCGTCTGACCGGGTTCCTTAACTGGAAGCTCAAGCGGCACGGCGAGCTCAACAGCGAAACGCTGAACAGCCTTGTCGGTCACATGCAGGCGCAGCGTCCCGACTTCACGGCCGTCACCGGCGATATGACCAATCTGGCCCTTCCCGCGGAAGTGACCCGCGCCGGCAAATGGCTGGAGGCGCTGGGCCCGAGTGATAGCATTGCGGTCTGCCCTGGCAATCACGACGCCTATGTGCCCGGCGCGCTGGAAATGGCGCAGGATATCTGGGGCCCTTATATGCAGGGCGAGACGGTTGAAGGCGCCGCCTTCCCCTTTGTGCGCCGCATCGATGATGTTGCCATCATCTCCTGCTCCAGCGCAGTCCCGACGCCGCCTTTTCTCGCCGTGGGTCGCTTTGACGAAAAGCAGGCGGCGCGTCTTGCCCGAATTCTGAAGCTCCTGGGTGATGCAGGCTACTTCCGGGTCGTGCTGATCCACCACCCGCCCAATGCCGAATTGCAGCATCCTTCCTTTGGGCTCAAGGGCCACCGGCTGTTCCGCCGGGTTATTGCCGAGCATGGCGCCGAACTGGTGCTGCACGGGCATACCCACCGCTCGTCGATCCACCACATTCCGGGCCAGCACCAGGAAGTGCCGGTCATCGGGGTCGCCGCCGCCAGCGCCGCACAGGGCGGCACACTCGACGATCCGGCGCGCTACAATCTGTTCCGCATCGAAAAGTCCGGCGATAAATGGGCCTGCACCATGCGCGAATACGGCTACCAGCGCCTCGGCACCGAGATCGTCATGCGCTTGCAGATGCGGATCTACTGACCGGCCCGAAGGGCAAAATCGCTCCAGTGGAGCGATTTTAGGTCAGGAGGCCATGAGAGCTATGCTCGAATGGCGAAGATCGCCGGCGATCCGCAGGACGAAAGGCTCCAGTGGAGCCTTTCGAGCCAAGAAGGCCACGAGACCTGTGGTCGAGTGGCAGGCCTGAATGGCGAAGCCACCGCCCTACTCCCAACACACGCGCAAATCACCTATATGGTAGTCAAAGCCAGCGAGTTGCCCGTGACTGAATCCTTCCGCATCGAGCGCCCCACCTTCGATCCTGCAACGGGCGAAGCGCGCTTTCCTTACCGCCTGAACGATCTCAGCTTCACCGAAGTGCTGACTCTGCCGGCAGGCGCAGATGCCAATGCCGCCGCCTCGCCCTCCTTTGTCAAATTGCTCGATCTCACAGCCTTCGTGCTTGGCGTCAGCTATTTCAAACTGCGCGCGCCCTTCGCCATCACGGCGCCGGAGATCGCGCTGACCGAAGCCGAACGCGCCTTCGTCATCGATATCTACGAAAATGGCCTCGGCGAATTCTACGCGCGCAACAATCTGGCCCGCTTCGGTCGGTTGACGCTCGACACAGCCGAGGACACGGACAAAGCCAAACCACGCCCGGATCTGCCGGAGCGTACCCTGTTGCCCATCGGGGGCGGCAAGGATTCGCTGGTCAGCGTCGAACTCCTCAGCCATGCCGGTGCGGATTACACCCCCTTCGCGGTCAATCCCAAGGGCCCGATCCTCACATCGGTCGACGCCATCGGCACCAAACCCCTTTACGTCACACGCACGCTCGACCCCGAAATGATCCGGCTGGGCAAGGAGCCTGGCTTCTACAATGGCCACGTCCCCTCGACCGCCATCAACTCGATGATCGCCTCGCTCTGCGCCCTCCTCTTTGGCTATAATCAGATCGTGCTGAGCAATGAGCGCTCTGCCAGCGAAGGCAATGTCGTTTTCGATGGGCGCGAGACCAATCACCAATATTCCAAGTCGCTCGGCTTCGAACTGTTGATTGCCGACATTCTCGCCAATGGCACGGGCGGCGCGCTGCGCTATTTCTCGCTGCTGCGGCCCTATTCGGAAGCGCGCATCGCCTCGCTCTTCACCAAGGGCAGCCGCTTCGACAGCGTCTTTTCCAGCTGCAACCGCAATTTCCGCCTCAATGGCAATGACGGCCCGCTCTGGTGCGGCGAATGCCCCAAATGCCATTTCGTCTTCCTGATCTTCGCGCCCTTCATGGCCAAGGATCGGCTGCTCTCGATCTTCGGATCGAACCTCCTCGACAATCCCGCCAATGAACGCTCCTTCCGCGAACTGGCGGGCCTTTCGGGCCAGAAGCCATGGGAATGCGTGGGCGAAATCCTCGAAGCCGCCGCCTGTTTCTACACGCTGACCCGCCATGCCGACTGGCATCAGGACAAGGTCGTCATGGCGCTGAAAGCCGATCTCTTCGCCCAATATGGCGAGGAAAAACTGCAATTGGCCATGGCCGAGTGCCTGATCGACAGCCACGACCACCATATACCGCCCGAACTCGCCGCACGGGTTGCTGCCCATGCGGTTTGACGCGCCCATTCTGCTCTATGGCGCTGGGCGGGAAGCGCTCTCGACGCGCCAGTTCCTCAAACAGCGGCAGCCAGACCTAAAGGTCTATGTCTCTGTCGATAGCGGCAGCGCCGATATCCCGGATACAGAATTCATCGCCCCTGCCGACCTGCCCGCCGCAATCGCCGCGCGCCGCTTCGGCCTCATCGTCAAAAGCCCCGGCGTCTCCCGCTACAAGCCCGTATTCGAACTCGCCCGCGAGGCCGATATCCCGGTCACATCCAACCTCAATCTCTGGGGCGGCACATTCCGCGATGGCCGCACCGTCATTGCCATCAGCGGCACCAAGGGCAAGTCCACCACCGCGACCCTCACGCATCTGATGCTGGTCCGCTCCGGCGTCGATGCCGGCCTTGCGGGCAATGTCGGCCTCGCGCCGCTCGAAATCGCCGACCGCCATTCCGTGGTCGTGTTCGAGCTCTCCAGCTACCAGACCGCCGACATGGCCTTCATCCCCGATCTGGCGGCAATCACCAATCTCTATCCCGAACATGTCGATTGGCATGGCTCGGTTGATCGCTATTTCGCCGACAAGCTGCACCTGATTGATCGCGATGGCGGCTTTCCCGTAGGCCTTGGCGCCAAGGCCCAGGGCAATGCGCTGGTCGCCAGGGCCGTGCGTGACCATCGCCGCCTGTTGCGCGACCTCACCGCCGAAGAGGACGAGGCGATCCAGTCCGCTGTCGCCCATTCCCTGCTGCGCGGCGCACATAATCTCGACAATGCCCGCCTCGCCGCCCAGATCGCCCTCGCGACAGGTGGAACGCTCGAAGGCGTGCTGGCCGGCATCATGGCCTTCCGCCCCCTGCCGCACCGGCTGGAAGAGCATCGCTTCGGGACTTTGGTCGCCGTGGACGATTCCATCTCCACAACGCCCGAAGCCACCAAGGTGGCCCTCGCCTCCTACCCCGACCGGCGCATCGCGTTGATTGCCGGCGGGCATGAGCGCGAACAGGATTATACCGAGCTCGCCTCACTCCTCGCCCGCCATGGCGTGACCACCCTCGCCACCCTGCCCGTCACCGGCGCCCGGCTTGCAGCCGCAACCAGGCTGGCGGCGCCCGATATCCACGTTCTGGAAGTGCCTGATCTGGAAGCGGCGTTCACCGCCCTCGCTCCCATGCGCCATCGCTTCGACACCTTGATCCTGTCGCCCGGCGCGCCGTCCTACAACCAGTTCAAAAATTTCGAGGAACGCGGCAAGCTGTTCGTCGCGCTATCCCGCCGCTTCTTTGCAGACAATCAGAACTAGGGCGTCCTAAAACGCCCCCAGCAGCGATTGCGGCGGCACGCCCGCATTCGACAGCGAAACTCTCACCCGCTCCAGCAAGTCCCCGTCGCCAATGCGCCGGCCAAGCTGGGTCAGGACCCCCGTGGCGCGGAAACTCGGCACCTCGAGAACACGGGGCAAAAAGCGGCTGACGATCTGATCATCGCCAATGCCCTGCGCCGCCATAATGGCCAGCACCGGCCCAAGCTCGCGGTCAGCTTGCGAATAGGCCACGGCATAATCGACCGCCGCAGCATAATTCCCCTCATGGAGTGCCGACAGCGCCGGCACGCCGAGATACCAGGCCGGTGTGTCCGGAACGACATTGATCACCATCTGCATCAGCTTCTTGGCTTCATCCAGCCTGCCGATAAACGCCAGATGTCGGGCGCGCGACGCAATGGTGTCGGCATTGGCCGGGTTGAGCTGCAATGACGAGCTATAGGACGCCTCCGCCTCGTCATGCAGCCCCATTGCCTGCTCCAGCCGGGCCTTTTGCTCCCACACGAAACCACTGGTCGGCGTCGCGGCCAATGCATCGTCCAGCATCTGGCCAGCGACGCGGAAGCGGTCGGATTGCATGAGAACCGAAGCACCATTGCTGGCCGAAAATTCGGCAAAGAGACTGGCCTGCGCGGCAAGGGCCTGGCCCGTCTGCCGGTCGCGATCAACCAGCGCCAGCAAGCAGGCATTGGCTCTCTCCGCGTCGGTATAGGAGCCACTTTCCCGATAGAGATCGAACAGCATCCGGCAGAGATAAAGCGACTCGTCCCCGGCGATGGACTCGCCCCGCCGCAGCAGATCATGCGCACCCGCATGGATGGGACCACGCGGACTGCCAAGCACCATGGCAAACTCGCGTGACACCTGGTCGAGCACATTGGACGACAATGCCTGCTCTGGCGTCAGCGTAATCGCCTTATTCCAGACCACGCCACTGCTGGCCACCTCGGTCAATATGGTACTGTACTGCAAGGTGTCGCCTTCGCGGCGAACAATACCGCTGAGCACGAAATCAGAATCGCTGCCCCGTATGGCGCGTGTGCTGCCGCCCCCGCCATAGACGGCAGAAATTGTCTCAAACTGATCAAGATCGGTAACCAGCTCGATTGCGAGACCGGAGGCCAGATTGGCGTCGGCCGCAACAGGGGACAGGACCTGGAACTCCATTACGGACACTGTCGGGCGCGTCGCGCCAGCTTCGCCCGAGACATTATATTGGGGGCCCCAAGGCGAGGCGAAAAACGCAAAGACCGCCACCGTCGCTGTAATCAGCGCCAATACGAACCAGCTGACGCTGATCTGGCCATGCGTCGGCTGGTGAGTCGCAATCTCGCGGCTTGGCGGAATGGGCTCAACGGCGCTGGAAAGCGCAGCAATCGGCACATTTGGCACGAATTCCGGCACGTAACGCCCCACCGGAAGCTCGATGCGAAGCGGGTCATTAATTCCCGGACCGAAATAATATTGGTCAAGCAGTGCGCGCAGACGTCTCGCTTGGACTCGCACAATAGGATCAGCCTGTGGATCAAAATCCGCAGGGCGACCCAATACATCAACGGCGATTGAATAGGCCTTGATTGCCTGGAAATCGCCGTCAAGTGTGCGAAGCACAATGTATTCGAGAAACCGGCCAAGTTGTGGGGAGCGTGATATTTCGTTCCAGGCCAGAACGGCCTTCAAGGCATCAACGACATCTTCTCTGGGCGGCACAAAATCTGCCACGTATCGTCCCCCTAATGCGAACGAGTGTGACACTTTACATGTAAATTACAACCCTCTTACGTCGATTTTACGTGAATTTGCCTCCCGCGGTCGCGAGAACTGATTCATACCCGGCCTGTCGGCGTAGTCGATGACACGAATTTCCGCGGTTAGGCCCCGCTAAATACGTATCTCGAACAATTGACCACTCAGTAATACCGCGTTGTTCAGGGCTCGTCAGGGCTGGCACACGCTGCGTTTCATATTTTTGACTGGCAAGACGTCGGTCCAGAAGGTGTGCATTGATCCAGGCGGCTGGCAATTCTGCGTTCATCGCTCTCATCGACGATGACTCCCATTCAGCATACTTGCTGACGCGGATGCTGCTCGCCCACGGTTCGCCGGACATCCGGCATCTGGGCGGTGCAGTGGCGGGACGCGCGGCCCTCCAGGTCAATCTGAGTGACTACGGTTCCGCCTGGCCTGGGCTGCTGATTGTGGACCTGAAAGCCCACAGCAGGGCAAATCTTGAGTTTCTTGTCACAGCACAGACGCTGCTACGCCAGAAGGGTGTCCCCGTTGTGGTCATGTCTCAGCCGCTCGACAAGGCCGGCCGCGAGGCGCTGTTCGAAGCGGGTGCTGCTGAAGTGTTTCACCGTGAAGCCGACCTCGACGCCTATCGGCGCGAAGCGGCGCGTATCGTGAGTTTTTGGGCGCGCAATCAGCGCCTTAATGCAGTTGGCATGTAACACTGCGTCCACAGGTTACATGCCACAGGCGGAGGGTGATGCTGCGTAAGGTTTTCGAGCCGGTCCGCATTCCCAAGTATCCTCTCCGCCAAATTATTTGATCAGTGGTCTGCACCACCGCTGGTCACTTGTGCCGGTTCAACTCCAAGTGGACTGGTGCCGGAACGCGATCACGACACCTCCCGGTCGTGAGCGCACGAGGGGAGAAGCAAAGCCGGTCACGCATGTCCCTCGGCGTGACCTGCATTACGAGATTGCTTCTCCCCGCGGCCCGTCTGCCGCATTCCCTTTGGCGACCTCTTCAGAAAACTTTGCCTTCGTACGGCCTACGCTATGTGCGAATGCCCGCAATGCGGCCATGACCAGCACAGCCAGCAGCGCCGTGCCGCCGGCAATGGTGTAGTGACCGAGCGCGGTGGAAACGCCGGTCGCGCCCGCCAGCCACATGCCCGCGCCGGTCGTCAGGCCCTGCACGCCACCGCCATTGCGGAAGATCGCGCCCGCGCCCAGAAACGCGATGCCGGCCGTCACAGCTTCGACCGCGCGGATGGGGTCTGCCTGCGCCTCAGCACCCAGAGTGTGAAAGATTTCAAAGGCGAGAATGGTGAACAGGGCGGCGGCAACGGCAATCAGGATATGTGTTCGAAGGCCGGCCTGTGCCGTATTGAGCTCACGCTCAAAGCCGATCAGCGCTCCAAAAAACGCGGCCATGGCGAGGCGGATGGCAATGATATGTTGGGGGAGATACGTCTCCACGAATCCAATGCTATTGCCGATTTCCATGAATGACCCCGTGCCCCTCTGATTGCTCGAAACGCCGCGCCGGGCTTTTGGTTCCCGAGCCACGGGCAGGGCGCAGAGTTTGGTATCGTTTCCATTGCCGGCACCGCTGGTGCAATGCGGCGCGCAAGACCAATCAGGGATAATATTGTCCTGCCAAAATGGCCCGAATTACGCCGATGAGGTAACGAGATTCTAAGGTCGAGTGCGCACTATACCCATCGGTAAACCTGCGCAGAGGACTGATGACCTCGAAGACATCGACGCTGGAACGCTGGCGATTTTCACGGACTGTCCTCCTGCCCGCACTCCTGATGCTGGCGGTGATGGGCTGCGCCGTGGCGGCCTTCGTTCTCTGGTCGAGCGCCAATATCGATCAGCGCGCCCTTGAGCGGCAAAACAGTGTCGCGGCCTACGCCCTTAACGGACATCTCGAAGCCATCCAGCACGAACTCAGCAGCGTGGCCATTTCCGACGAGACTGTCATGCGCGCGCGTTACGCCTATGACATCGTCTGGATCGAGAAAAACCTTGGCCGCTGGATGAATAATTTCTTCCACCATTCCCGGCTGGTGCTGCTCGATGCCAATTCCGAACCGCTCTACGTCATGGCCAATGGCGACAAGGCGACCACGGGCCTTTATGAAGTTGGCATCAAGCCCGGCCTCCTGCCCCTTGTAACGCGGGTTCGCCAGGCTATTTCTGCGGGCGGAATTGATGCCTATCTCGACGGCGAACGCGATAAGCCGCCATCGGCAACGGCCTATGCCATCATCGAGGGGCGTCCCGCAGCCATTGCCATGATGCCGGTAATTTCCAGCAATGGCGCGATCAGGCTCGCCCGTGGCAGCGAATATCTGCTCGCCAGCATCAAGTTTCTCGACGATGAACTGGCAATGCGGCTGACCAAGGAATTCCTGCTCGACGACGCCGCTTTCGTCTCCCGCCCATCCACCAAGACAGACAGGGCGACCCAACCCATCAGCAATGTCGATGGTCGATTCATCGCCTTTTTCGAGTGGACGCGCGACCGGCCGGGCGCCTTGATGCTGAACAGCGCCGGACCGGCATTGCTGATCGCTTTCGCCGTGGTCGCGACGCTCGTCTTTCTGCTGACGGCTAAGATCCGCAAATCATCGGCTGAACTCGAGGATGGTCGGCGCAATGCCGAACATCTGGCCAATCATGACCGGCTGACCGGCCTGCCGAACCGAGCCTGTTTCGATATCAAACTCCAGCAAATACTTGCCGACCAGATGCGCACAGGCGCCCGCGTCGATCTCCTGCTGCTCGATCTCGACCGGTTCAAACAGGTCAACGACACTTTGGGCCACCAGGCCGGCGATGAGCTGATCTGCAAGGTTGGCCAACGCATCCGCGAGGTCGTCGGCCCAAATGCCTTTATTGCCCGCATCGGTGGCGATGAATTCTCCCTCATCTTCGTTACGCAATCGGGGCCCATGGATCCCGTTGCCGTGTCAGACCGGATTATCGAGGCCATCGGTCAGCCCTATGCCTTGCAGCAGTTCCGGGCCTTTGTCGGCACCAGCATCGGTATTGTGACGGCAACTCGGGGCAATTCCGACCCGCGCGAACTGGTGCGCCGCGCCGACATCGCACTCTATGAAGCCAAGTCTGGTGGCCGAAACCGGGCAGTGGTCTATGAAGAGCACATGAACGAGCTGCTGCAGATGCAGCACACGATCGAGGCCGAACTGCGTGAGGCGCTGGTTGCCGGCGACCAGCTTCAGGTCGCCTTCCAGCCCCTGGTCGATCAGCAGACCCGCCGCGTGATCGGGGCCGAGGCGCTCGTCCGCTGGACCCACCCCAAATACGGTCCTATCTCTCCGGCCCGCTTCATTCCCGTGGCCGAAAATACCGGCCTCATTGAAGCCGTGGGCAGCGTTGTCCTGCGCCGCGCCTGCGAGCTTGGTCAGCAGGCGCCCGGTCGCACCATTGCCGTCAATATCTCGCCGGCCCAGCTGCGCAATCCGAACTTTTCCACTGAGGTCTTCAGTATTCTCGCCCAGACGGGAATGCGCGCCGACGATCTCGAGCTTGAAATTACCGAATCCATCCTGCTCGATGACGAGCAGGCTTCCGCGGAAAATCTCCGCACATTCCGCGAGGCAGGCATTCACATCGCGCTCGATGATTTCGGCACGGGCTATTCATCGCTGAGCTATCTCAAGCGCTACCC
>JAEYTY010000106.1 GCA_023433775.1 Pseudomonadota bacterium
GCTTGAACCCGGTCGAGGCATCGGCCACCGCAAATACCGGTTCCGCGCCACAGAGCCGCACGATCTCGGGATAGCTGACCCAATAGGGCACCGGCACCACGACCTCGTCGCCCGGATTGAGTGTCGCCATCAGCGCGTTGAAAATGATCTGCTTGCCGCCCGAGGACACAAAGCAATCCGCCGCCGTCACATCCAGCCCATTGTCGCGCCGGAACTTTGCCGCCACTGCATCTTTCAGCTCGGCAATGCCATCCACATTGGTATAGCGCGTCTGGCCCTCGTCCATCGCCTTCTTGGCGGCGTCGCGCACATGCAGCGGCGTGTCGAAATCCGGCTCGCCGGCGGAAAGCGCAATGATGTCCCTGCCCTCGGCCGCCATGATGCGCGCCTTCTGGCTGATCGCCACAGTCGCGGAAGGCGCCACGCGCCCCAGAGCGTCAGAAAGAAAACCCATCGCCAGCCTCCATCAACAGCGGCTCCGGTTTAGTGCAACCGCCGCCACCGCGAAAGGCCGTATATAGTCTCAGATGGCGATTGCCGCCCGCTTGCGCATCACCACGCTGCGCACACGCCAGCCGGTATCGGGCTCGTTGACGAGATCGTAGACCGCCTCGTGGATGCTCTGGTCCGTGCCGGTGAAGGTCACTGCCTGCACCACCCGGTCCGGCCCGATCTCGCGGAAATTGCCCAAAACATAGGACCGTGCGCTGGCAATCGGCGCATAGCCTGCGCGCTCGATATCGGCGAGAAAGCGGTCCGGGTCGGTGTAATTGGCCTTGAAGCCCGCTCCCGCAAGCTCCAGCGCCGCCGCGCTATTGCCGGCCCGCATGGCATCAATCTGCCCGGAAACCGTCGCCTGCCAGGGCATGTCGGCCTCCTGCGCCATGGCGGGGGCGGTCATCAACACAAGCACCAAACTCAACGCAGAGAGAACGCGCATTTGCATATTCCTCATGGTTGGACGCGGGGACGCCGCGTCACAGTTCTGCCTTCAAATGGTCCGCGACTTTCCCCTTTCGCCCCATAGTGGAACCGCATTGACGTGGTGTCATGCCAAAATCGAACTGAGGAAGACGTCGATCCCATGCATTTATCTACGTTCTCTCGATGGAAAAGTTTCAGGCTCACGACCGTGCTCGGCGCGTTCGTGCTGACCCTGGGCGCAGCGGCGGCTCTGTTCGCCTTTGTGTCCCCGGCTGAGGCGGCCGATCTGGCCCGCCAGCCTGATCTGCAGGTGGCTGTGTTTATCGTGCCGCTCACCCTGCTCATCGCGGCCTTGCTGTTCGAAGTCGCGCGCTTTGTCTGGCGCGGCAAACTTCCGGCCGAAACGCCAGTGCGGCCATTGCGGCGCTCTCCCCTGACGCCGCGGCTGCACACGCGATGACGCTGTTTATTGCACTCCAAAGCCCTGAACTGGCCGGCCCCTGCGCCGGCCATTTTTTTGCCCCGTGCAGCGGAACGCTTAGCCCAAAATCCTATTGCCCTTGCGTTCACCTGAGTACACACTCGGCTTGATACGGAGGTTAGGACTATGCTTGTCGAGACCATCCTACAGACCAAGGGCAGCGCGGTTTATACCCTGCCTGCCACCAGCACGCTGACCGAGGCTGTCACGCTGCTCAACGCGCACAATATTGGCGCCATCGTCATCACGAAGCCCGATGGCACCATTGCCGGCATCCTGTCGGAGCGCGACATTGTCCGCCAGCTTGGCAAGGACCCAACAGGCGCCCTCGCCCAGCCGATCAGCAATTCGATGACCAGCAATGTGGTCACCTGCGAGCGCACCACCACCATCGACGAGGTCATGGATCGCATGACGCGCCGGCGCATCCGCCACATGCCGGTGGCCGAGAACAACAAGCTCGTCGGCATCATTTCCATCGGCGACGTGGTCAAGCGCAAGATCGAGGAAATCGAGCACGAGGCCGGCGCATTGCGGGACTATATCGCCGGCTAGATCCACATCGGCCAAAAGCCCGCCCGGCGCGCCGCGCGATTGCCTCGGCGCGGCCAAACCTTACCAACCTCTCCAAGTCTTCATCCGCTCGCAAGGTCGTGACCATATCGCCTGCGCTAGCGTGTGTTTGCGCCGGTTGACCGGCCAATCCCATGCAAAGGATGAACGATATGAAATCCATCTCAACCAGCGTCATCGTCGCCATGATGACCGCCACTCTCGGCCTCTCCGCCGTCGCGCCCGCTTTGGCGCAGGACGCTCCGCCGCCCGCCGAACAGGCGCAGGCTCAGCCGGGCAAGGGTCCGGATCGCGGCTTCCGCCCCGGTCAGCATGGTCAGCGCCCCGGCGGCGGCTTTGACATGCTCGGCTTTGAGCGCGGCGCCGAAGGCATCGAGATCGCACTGGTCCGCCTGAGCCATCGCCTCGACCTCACCGCCGAACAGCAGAACCTGTTCGACGCCTTCAAGACCTCCGCCCTCACCGCCGCCGCCGATTTCGAAACCGCGACCGAAGGCCTGCGCCCCACGCCGCCCGCTGAAGGCGAAACGCCCGCCCGCCCGAGCGTGCCCGACATGCTGGAAAACCGCATCGCCCTCGACACGGCGCGCCTCGCTGCCCTCGAAGCCGTGCAACCGGCGGTCAATGCCTTCTTCGAAAGCCTCACCGACGAGCAGAACACCCAACTTCTGCCCCAGCGCGACATGGATGGCCGTGGCCCCGGCAAGGGTCCGGGCAATATGCACCATCAGGGTCCGGGCGACGGCCCCCGCCAGCGCTGATCGTCCGACCCTGGCAAACCCCGGCGCTCAACCGCCGGGGTTTGCTTTTATCGGGCCATCCTTTACCAATCGGTCAGTTTCCACCGGACTCGACCATGACCAACCTGCCGCTCGACCCCGCCCGTATCCGCAGCCTCTTCCCCGCCTTTTCCGAACCGAGCCTTAAGGGCCAGGCCTTTTTCGAAAATGCCGGTGGCTCCTATACCTCGCAGGCGGTGCTCGACAGGCTCGACCACTATTATCGCGCCACCAAGGTACAGCCCTATTCGGTCTATCCCGCCTCCGCCGCGGCGGGCCAGGCCATGGATCTCGCCTATGAGCGCATCGCCGAAGCGCTCAATGTCTCGTCCGACTGGATCCATTTCGGCCCCTCGACCTCGGCCAATACCTATGTTCTGGGCAATGCCTTTGCCGGCTGGCTGAAGCCGGGCGACGCCATCGTGGTCACCAATCAGGATCATGAAGCCAATACCGGCGCCTGGCGCAAGCTGGCCAAAATCGGCATCGAGGTGCGCGAATGGGCCGTCGATGCATCGACCGGCCAGCTCTCCCTTGCCGCGCTCGATAACCTGCTCGACGCCAAAGTGAGGCTCGTCGCCCTGCCCCATTGCTCCAACATCGTCGCCCATATCAACCCGATTGCCGAAATCGCCAGCCGCGTTCACGCCGCCGGTGCCATGCTGGCCGTTGATGGTGTCAGCTATGCGCCCCATGGTCTGCCCGACCTCGCGGCTTTGGGCGCCGATATCTATCTTTTCTCGGCCTACAAGACCTATGGCCCCCATCAGGGCATCATGGCCGTGCGCCCCGAACTGGCCGCCGCCCTGCCCAATCAGGGCCATTTCTTCAACGAGGGCAAGCCGCGCTATCGCCTGACTCCGGCTGGACCTGACCACGCCCAGATCGCCGCAAGCGCCGGCATTGCCGATTATCTCGAACAGGTCGCCGCCCTTGCCGGCCCGTCCATCGAAGGCTCAAATCCCTTCCGCCGCGCCCATGCCGCCATGCGGGCGCAGGAAATCGCTCTGGCCACCCCGCTGCTCGACTATTTGCGCGGCCGCAATGACATCCGCATTGTCGGCCCCGATGATCCGGCCCAGCGCGCACCGACCATCGCCCTGCATCACGCCGAGCCCGGCCTGGTGCTTGCCAAACGCCTCGCGGCCCATGGCATCATGGCCTCGGGTGGCCATTTCTATTCCATGCGCCTGCTGCAGGCCCTCGGCATCGAACCCGATCACGGCGTGCTGCGCCTCTCCTTCGTGCATTACACCTCGCCCGAAGAAGTCCAGCAGGCCATCAAGGCCCTCGACGCCGAACTCTAGGCTTTCCGGGCGCCCACTTCTCTTCCCCTTTTTTCAGGGGAGGCCGGGTGGGGCCGTCAACAAAAAGATAAAAAATGTCCCGCCCCCTCGCCTCCGCCCTGCTTCTCGCCTGCACAATGCTCTGGGGCTTTGCCTTCATCGCCCAGAAATCGGCGATGGACAGCATGGGGCCGCTGACCTTTGCCGGCGTACGCTATCTGCTGGGCGGGCTGCTGGTTCTGCCACTGGCGCTCTGGGAGCGCCGTCGCAAGCCGATGACGCTGACGCGCAATCACTGGCTGTTCATCGCGGCCATGAGCCTCGTCTTCTTCTGCGG
This sequence comes from Pseudomonadota bacterium, assembly GCA_023433775.1. Taxonomy (GTDB): domain Bacteria; phylum Pseudomonadota; class Alphaproteobacteria; order Rhizobiales; family Devosiaceae; genus Devosia. The sequence goes on from JAEYTY010000106.1 coordinate 4,381, forward strand.
CTCCTGGATGCAGCAATCGGGCCTTGCCACCACCACGGCCACCAATGGCGGCTTCCTCACCGGGCTTTACGTCTTCTTCGTGCCGCTGCTGGGCTTCATTCTCTTCCGAACCCGCCCGCATCCCATCATTTTCGTGGGCGTGCCCATGGCGCTGATCGGCATCTACTATCTCAATGGCGGCGGGCTCGACAGCTTCAATTCGGGAGACTGGGTCATCACCGGCAGCGCGGTGTTCTGGGCGCTGCACGTTATTCTCGTGGGCTATGTCGCCCGCGTCACCGGCCTGCCGATCTTTGTGTCCTGCATCAGCTTCCTGGCCGCCGGTATTTTGGCGATCAGCATCGCGCTGGTGATTGAGGCGCCCACGCTCGCGGCGATTTCCGAGGGCTGGGTACAGATCGCCTATGCCGGCATTCTCTCCACCGCTGTTGCCTTCACCTTCCAGGCCGTCGGCCAGCAATATGTGCCACCCGCCAATGCCGCGATTATTCTCTCGGCCGAAAGCCTCTTTGCGGCTTTGGGCGGCGCTATCCTCTTGGGTGAGCGCCTGCCCCTTATCGGCTATGCCGGCGCCACACTGATCTTTGCGGCAATCATTCTGGTCGAAGCGGTGCCCCCGCTCTGGGCGCGGCGACGGGTTCACGCGCCGCGCACCACCAACTAGCCGCTACTCGGTATAGCGATACATCTGGTAGGTCTTGCACACGATAAAGGCCACGCAACCCTTGAGGGTGATCTGGTTCTCGCTCACCTGGGTGATCGTGCCACCGGCCGTTTGTCCATAAATATGCAGATCGCCCTTCCACTGATTGGCGCGCGACTGCCGCGCATGGTCGATCAGATAGGTATTGAGATAGGGCATGTTTTCGGCATTGTCCGCGCCATTGCCCAGCCAGATCAGCTTGGCGCAAAGCTGGGTGCCATCGCCGCAAAGCTGCACGTCATAGCGCGAGTCGCGCATCTCGATTTCCCATATGCCGACCGGCGAGGCCAAAGCGGGCAGAGCCGACGCAAGGGCAAAGGCGGCAATGGTGGCAAGGCGGGCAAACTGTTTCATGGCGCACTCCTGAGGCAGCGAATTCGCTCCGTTTTGACGATTCCATCCTGAACCGCTCCTGAATGCAATGTCATGGTCCTGTCATATCCAGGGCCTAGCCTTCCCATGTTCCGGCCATCCCCCAATGGGCCCGAACCTGCCGCGCCCTGCGTTCCCCGCGCTGCGCCCGGCTCCATGGCAAGGCCACCGCCAACGCCTTGCCCGTTTCACCGATGACCTCGGTTCAGGCCGCCTGCGGGCGGCCTCTTTTTTGTGGACCGGTCCGATTTGCCCTCGCGCCCGGCGCGCGCCTGCGCAACAACAGGGTCAAATTTCCCGGGCGCAAAATGGCCAAGCTCTACTTTTCCTACGCGGCGATGAATGCCGGCAAATCGACGCTGCTGCTGCAGGCGGCCTATAATTACCGCGAACGCGGAATGCGCCCCCTGCTCTATACCTGCGCTGCTTATGCCGGCGGTGGGCCGGGCATCATCAGCTCGCGCCTGGGCATTTCCGAGCCTGCCGAACTCTATGGCGAAGGCGACGATTTGTTTCTCCGCATCCGCGACCATACCGACGAATCCAAGGTCGATTGCGTCTTCCTCGACGAGGTCCAGTGCCTCACCCGCGAACAGGTCTGGCAACTGGCCCGCGTCGCCGACCGGCTCAAGGTGCCGGTCATGTGCTATGGCCTGCGCACCGATTTTCTCGGCCGCCCTTTTGAAGGCTCCGCCGAGCTTCTCGCCATCGCCGATGTGCTGCGCGAAATTCGCACCATCTGCCATTGCGGCGCCAAGGCCACCATGGTCGTGCGCCGCGACGCCCATGGCCGGGTGCAGACCGAAGGTAGTACGGTCGAGCCGGAAAAAGCCGACTATGTTTCGCTCTGCCGTGCCCATTGGGAAGAAGCGTTTGGCCGCTGGCCGGTGAAAGGACCCTGACAATGCAAAGTGACGCGACAGACCCCAGCGGCGCCCTCACCATCCGCACCCTGGCCATGCCCGCCGACACCAATCCGGCAGGCGACATCTTTGGCGGCTGGGTGATGAGCCAGATGGATATTGCCGGCGCCATCGCCGCCGTCGAGCGCGTGCGCGGGCGTGTGGTGACTGTCGCCGTCGAAGCCATGACCTTCATTGCCCCGGTCAAGGTCGGCGATGTCCTCTGCGTCTACACAACCATCGAGCGCGTCGGCACGACCTCGATCACCGTCGGCCTCGAAGCATGGGTGCGCCGCAACCGGCTCGATGAACGCCAGAAGGTCACCGAGGCGCGCTTCATCTATGTGTCGCTCGATGAAAACGGTCAGAAGCGTCCCATTCCGGCCAATTGAAATCTGACCATCCCGTTCAGCCAGCGTTCAGCCACGCCATGATCAATTGCGGTCATGGCGCTGAACCCGCCAACAGGACGTGACGAGAGCAACAGCGCCTCTGGAACTCTTTTTCGCTGACTCTCGTTCTTGACTGCAATCGAACAACACGCTGACGCCGTACGCGTCGTTTCGGCAAATCGAAACCGGCCAGCGCAAGGAGCAAATGCAATGCACCGCCAGACCCGCAAGTTACTGCTCAATCTCGCTACGGCTGTTGCCGTCGCCACCACTGCAGCCGTGGTCTTCCTCCCCGCCGCACAGGCCGCCCCCGGCACTGTGACCAGCAATGTCAATGTGCGCTCCGGCCCGGGCACAAATTACGGCGTCGTCGACACGGCCCGCCGCGGCCAGCAGGTCGATATCGAACAGTGCGAGGGCTCCTGGTGCTACATCACCAAGCCAGGTCCGGATGGCTGGGTTTCGTCCCAGTATCTGTCTGGCGTCGGCTCCTCTTCGGGTCAGCCCAGCATCAATTTCGGCATCAATGTTCCCGGTGGTCCCTCGATCAATTTCGGCGTCGGCAATCAGCCACAGCCGCCGCGCCCCGGCCCGCGTCCGCGCCCGCCGGTGATCCAGCCCGTCAGCGAAGTCTGCTTCTATGACGGCGCCCGCTACCGCGGTGCCAGCTTCTGCGTCGAGCAGGGCGAAAGCATCCGCAATCTGGGCGACTGGGCCGATCGTATCTCGTCCATCGAAAATCCCGATGGCCTGAACGTCCAGGTGTGCACGGAATCCAACTTCCGCAATTGCCGCACCTACACCACCAGCGCTTCCTCGCTTGGCAATTTCGACGACTACGTCATCTCCCTCCGCGTGCGTTAATCCCCTCCCGCGCCGCTGATTTTGAACGCCGCCCCAAAAGGGCGGCGTTTTGCTTTGGTACGTGCTCCTAAAACCCGGCGGCTGCCGCCTTCCTCGCACGCCGCCCCGCCCTGCACCATGCCCCGCCCATGCTGCCGACATCGCGCTTTTGACGCCCATGGCGCTCCAAATCCGGTCCATTTATTTGTAGGACCAGTTTGCATGAATTTTCCTGTTTCATATCAATGTCTTCTGAAACCACTGGCCAACCTGCCGCTGCGAGGACAATTTTCCTATCTGTGGTATGACAAAAGCGCGGAAAAAGTGGCAAAACCGGGACTCAATTGTTGATCACACGCGCAATCCATGCTCATTCCGAAGCGTGGTTTGCAAAATCGATGCCTTAGCGAACCCGTTTTTGAGCATTTCTGACGCATCGATATAGGGAGAGAGACTTGAGTATTTTCAACAAGCTCACCGGACTTGCAGCGGTCGCGGCTTCGGTCCTGACGCTGTCCAGCGCCGTTATGGCGGCTGACTACAATTGGACCTTCCAAACCTCCGAAACGGCTGGCGAACCCGGTTTCGTCAATAAGCAGAAGTGGGCCGCTGACGTCGGTACGCTTTCTGGCGGTCGCATTGCCATTGAAATCCTGCCCATCGGCTCGGTTGTTCCGCACACCGATACGCTCGACGCCGTCGGCGCCGGCATCCTGCAGGGTCACCTGACCGATCCGAGCTATTTCGCTGGCAAGGATCCTGCTTTCGCCATGATGGGTAACCTCGTTGGCGCCTGGAGCGACCCCTTCGAACTGCTCGGCTTCATGCAGTCCGGCGGTGGCCATGAGCTCTATGCCGAACTGGTCGAGCCCTATGGCGTGCACTTCATCGGCGCCGCAGCCACCGAGCCGGAAGCGCTCGTCGCTGGCGTGCCGATCCGCACTGTGGAAGACCTCAAGGGCGTCAAGATGCGCGCTCCTGAAGGCATGGTCTTCGAGATTTTCTCCAAGGCTGGCGCCGCTCCGGTTGCCCTGCCCGGCTCGGAAATCTTCTCGGCCCTCGACAAGGGTGTCGTGGACGCAGCCGACAACACTGTCTTCGCCACCAATCAGGCGCTGGGCATGAACGACGTTGCACCATACCCGCTCTACCCGGGCTTCCACTCCCTGCCGCTCATCGACATCTCGATGAACAAGGAAATTTGGGATGGCCTGCCTGAAGACCTGCAGGCGATCCTGACCGCTTCGGTCAAGACCTTCAGCTTCCAGCACATCTATTCGGTCCGTCAGCTCGACGCCGAAGCCGTGACCGAAGCCAAGGCCAACCCGGCAATCGAGATCATCAACTGGTCGGGTGACGAACGCGCCAAGTTCCGTCGCATCGCGCAGGAAGAATGGCAGAACTGGGCTTCGCGCAGCGAAATGACCCAGCGCTACTACGACACCGTCACTGCCTATCTCACGGGCCGTAACCTGCTCTAAAACGAGCCAGGCCTTCCAGACGTGAACCGCGCCCGGCAGTCCGCTGCCGGGCGCATCATCGCGCAACAGGAGATGCTGGATGTCCGAAGATCCAGAAATTATCGCCCCGGTCGATAACGACGATACCGAAATCCGCTCCGGCCTTGACCGGCTCATTGCCAATTCAGCCAAGGTCTTCGCCTGGGCCATTTTCCTGGCCTTCGCGGTCACGGTCTATGAGGTCATCTCCCGCTACGTCTTCAACAGCCCGACCTTCTGGGCGCACGAAAGCACGACCTTCCTGATCGCCGCGATTTTCCTCGTGGGCGGCCCCATTGCCCTGGCCCGCGACAAGCATATTCGCGTGCGCATGTTCTACGACACCGTTTCCCCTAAAGGCCGCCGCTGGCTCGATATTCTCAATTCCGTCCTGGCGCTGATCTTTTTCGCCGGCCTCTCCTATGCCGGCTGGGTCATGACCTCCAAGGCCGTCATGACGCCGAGCGGCGAATTCCGCCTCGAAGGCACCGGCACCGCCTGGAACCCGCCGACCCCTGCCATCCTGAAAATTCTCGTTCTGGTCTGTGTCGCCGTCATGTTCATCCAGACGCTGCTTCATCTCATAGACGCGCTTCGGCGCAAGCCGGCCGATACGGCCGACACCGCCGGGGAGCACTGAAATGGGTCTTAGCGCACTCGGTATCGAGCTTGGCTCCTATGTCCTTGTCGGCGGCATCTTCCTGCTGCTGCTCACCGGCCTGCCGCTGGCCTGGGTCACCGGCCTCATCGCCCTCATCTTCACCTTCGGCTGGTTCGGCGGCGCCGCACTGCCCCTGGTGACCTCGCGCATTTTCGGCTTCATCACCGAATATTCGCTCGTCGCCATCCCCATGTTCATTCTCATGGCAGCCCTGCTGGACCGCTCCGGCATTGCCCGCGATCTCTTCCGCGGAATGCGCATCCTGGCCGGACGCCTGCCCGGCGGCGTTGCCGTGCAGACGCTGATCGTGGCCATCCTGATGGCCGCCATGTCCGGCGTCATCGGCGGTGAAATCGTGCTGCTCGGCATTCTCGCCCTGCCCCAGATGCTCCGCCTCGGCTATGACCGCAATCTCTCCATCGGCGTCGTCGTCGCCGGCGGCTCGCTGGGCACCATGATGCCGCCCTCGATCGTGCTGATCATCTACGGCCTGATCGCCAGCGTCTCGATTGCCGACCTGTTTGTTGCCGCCATCACGCCGGCCCTGCTGCTGCTGGCCTTCTATATCGGCTATGTGC
>JAEYTY010000168.1 GCA_023433775.1 Pseudomonadota bacterium
GGGCGGTACTGGTGAGGATGATGAGGACAATTGCGGACAAAAGGCGCGGACCCACATCGGACCACGATCGGCGGCGAACGTCTCCAGAGCCTGATGCCGTCTCGCCGCTGTCGTTCAACTGCCCGTTGCCCCTATGCCACCAAAGCGCCTGTCGCGCATGGAATAGGATTCGAGTACCCGCAGAAAGCTGGCTTCATCGAAATCGGGCCAATTTTCCTCGACAAAGACGAATTCGGCATAGGCGGACTGCCACAACAGGAAATTGGACAGGCGCTGTTCACCGCTTGTGCGGATGATCAGATCCGGGTCCGGCAGGCCGGCTGTGTAAAGCGCGCCGGTCATGGCCGCTTCGTCGATGGCTTCGGGATCGAGACGCCCGGCGGCAACCTCACGCGCCAGATGACGCGCGGCGTCGGCCAGTTCGGCCCGGCTGCCATAGTTGAAGGCAACGATCAGCACGAGGCCGGTATTGCCGGCCGTCTTGGCCTCGACATCATCGATCAGCCGGATCAGCGAGGGTTCAAGCCCGGCGCGCGTGCCGATGATGCGCACCTGCACATTGTTGCGAATGAGTTTTTGCAGATCGGAGGCGATGAAGCGCCGCAGCAGATTGAAGATGAAGGAAATCTCGTCCGGCGGACGGGACCAGTTTTCCGAGGAGAAGCTGAAGACGCTGAGATGGGCCACGCCATAATTAATGCAGAGCTCAACCAGGTTGCGCAGGGATTTGACGCCTTCGACATGGCCCTCGGTGCGCCGCTTGCCGCGCGCCTTGGCCCAGCGGCCATTGCCGTCCATGATCACGCCCATATGCACAGGAATGCGCAGGCCGGAGCCTGTCGCCGCTGTTACACTCTTGGCGGGATCGCCAGCCATCAACGCCCTCCCGGCGCGAGATCAGCAGGTGTCAGACCTGCATGATCTCCTGTTCCTTCTGTGCCACCACGCTGTCGATCTCGGAGACCGCATCATCGGTGGCCTTCTGCACGAGCTCGGACTGCTTCTTGGCGTCGTCCTGGCTCATGTCGCCATCCTTCTCGGCCTTTTTCAAGGCGTCCATGCCGTCGCGGCGGATGTGGCGGACGGCAACGCGGGCCTGTTCGGCATAAGTGTGCGCGACCTTGGCCAGTTCCTTGCGGCGCTGCTCATTCAGCTCAGGCAGCGGCACGCGAATGATCTGTCCCTCGCCCATGGGGTTGAGGCCGAGGCCGCTGTCGCGGATGGCCTTTTCCACGGCATTGGCCATGCCGCGATCCCATACCTGAACCGAGAGCATACGCGGCTCGGGAACAGTTACGGTCGCCACCTGGTTGAGCGGCATACGGGAGCCATAGGCTTCGACCGTCACAGGCTCGAGCAGGCTGGCGCTGGCGCGGCCGGTGCGCAGGCCGCTCAGTTCTTCCTTGAGAGAAGAGATCGACTTGCTCATCCGGCTTTTCAGGTCGCTGAGGTCGTAGCTGGCCATGGTTTCGGTCCTTCCAGTCCGTTGTCGATTTTTCCGCCGAATGGCAGAGGCGGTTTATCCGCTCGTTCTTACTTCGGGTTGCCGACGCGCGTCGACATGCCCCGGCCCTCCAGCACGCCCGAAAGGCCTGCCTTGTCGTCGAGAGCATACACGATTATCGGCATGGAATTGTCGCGGGCAAGTGCGAAAGCCGCGGTGTCCATGACCTTGAGATTCTGGCTGATCACATCATCATAGCTGATGGTGGAATAGCGGGTAGCCGTGGGGTCCTTCATGGGATCGGCGGAATAGACGCCATCCACCTTGGTGCCCTTGAGCACAACATCGCATTCGAGCTCGATGGCGCGTAATGTGGCCGCCGTGTCGGTGGTGAAGAACGGATTGCCCGTACCGCCGCCCAGCACAACCACAAAGCCTTCCTCGAGCGCCATCTTGGCGTCGCGGGCCGTAAAAGTGTCGGCAACCGAGGGCATGGTGGCAGCGCTGAAGGGCTTGGATTTTACGCCCTGGCGCATGATGGCGTTGGAGAGGGCGAGGGCATTGATCATGGTGCCCAACATGCCCATCAGGTCAGCCGTGACCCGGTCGGTGCCATCAGCCGCGCCGGCCATGCCGCGGAAAATATTGCCGCCGCCGACCACGATGGCGACCTGCACGCCGGTGCGCGCCACATCGGCAATCTGCTTGGCAATGCCCTGGAGAAATGGGGGTTCGATGCCGAAGGAATTATCACCCGCCAGCGCCTCGCCCGAAACCTTGAGCAATATGCGCTTGTAAGCAGATGGCATCGACAGACCTCGTGAAGAATAGAACCTGGGTCACCGATTCCGGCAAACCCGGCGAACCCTAGGGCAAAACCGCCCCTGAAAGAAGGCGAAGTTACGAAGGATAGGCGTGAGAGACAAATTAAATGCTCAATCCGCCAAACGCGTCAGCAGAGAGCGGCGGATGGGCCCGGAGGCCCACCCGCCAAAGTTCAGGTAAAGCTTACTGCTTGACGCCGGAGGTCGCGGCCACTTCGGCTGCGAAATCGGTTTCAACCTTTTCAATGCCTTCGCCGAGGGCAAAGCGCACGAACTTGGTCAGCTTGATCGGCGCACCAGCGTCCTTCTCGGCATTCTTGATCGCGTCAGCAACCTTGGTCTCGCCGTCGATGACGAAAACCTGGCTCAGCAGCGTCACTTCCTCGAAGTACTTGCGCATACGGCCATCGACCATCTTTTCAGCGATGTCGGCTGGCTTGCCGCTTTCCTTGACCTGCTCAAGAATGATGGCGCGCTCGCGGGCGACCACTTCCTGATCCAGTTCCTCAGGCGAAATGGCCTGCGGCTGGGCAGCAGCGATATGCATGGCAAGCTGCTTGCCGAGGGTCGAGAGAGCGGCCTTGTCGCCGGTCGACTCGAGGGCAACCAGAATGCCGATCTTGCCCAGGCCCGGCTTCACAGCCGCGTGGACATAGCTTTCCACCACGCCGTCCGTGACCGAGACAGTCTGGGTGCGGCGCAGGTTCATGTTTTCGCCGATCTTGGCGATGGCTTCGGTCAGTTCAGCCGAAACCGAGTGGCCAGTGCCGGGGAACGGCATCTCGCCGAGCTTGACGGCATCGCCATCGGCGTCGAGCGCCAGCTTCGCGACCGAGCTGACAATGTTCTGGAACTGTTCGTTGCGGGCAACGAAGTCGGTTTCAGAGTTGACTTCGACCAGGGCAGCCTTGGTGCCATCGGTGGCAACGCCAACCAGACCTTCGGCGGCGACGCGGTCGGCCTTCTTGGCAGCCTTGGCAAGGCCACGGGTGCGCAGCCAGTCGACTGCGGCTTCCAGATCGCCATTGGTTTCGGCCAGGGCCTTCTTGCAGTCCATCATCCCGACGCCGGTCGAGTCGCGGAGCTGCTTGACCATTGCAGCAGTGATTTCCATGGGTTCACCTCTTGGCGGTCCCTCGCGGGACCGCATCAGATTGAGCAGGAAAGTCCGAAACGGACTTAGTTGACGGCAGCTTCGCCTTCGACCGGAAGGTCTTCGGCGGGGGCCTGCGAGGACGCACCGAGATCGGCGCCCAGAGCGCTCGAGGAACGGCCGATGCCGTCAATCGCGGCCTTGGCGATCAGCGAGACATAGAGCTCGAGAGCGCGGCTGGCGTCGTCATTGCCCGGAATGGCGAAATCGACAGTGTCGGGATCGCAATTGGTATCGACAATGGCGATGACCGGAATACCCAGGCGACGGGCTTCCTTGATCGCATTGGCTTCCTTGTTGGTGTCGATGACGAACAGCAGGCTGGGCAGGTTGCCCATGTCCTTGATGCCGCCCAGGTCGCGCTCAAGACGCTCCTGCTCGCGGCTCATCATCAGGCGCTCCTTCTTGGTGCGCAGGCCGAGATCGGCTTCGCTCATCGATTCGAGTTCGCGCAGGCGCGAGATCGAGTTCGAAATCGTCTGCCAATTGGTCAGCGTACCGCCGAGCCAGCGGGAATTGACGAAGTACTGGGCCGACTGCTTGGCGGCATCGGCCACCAGCGGAGCGGCCTGGCGCTTGGTGCCAACGAACAGCACGCGGCCGCCATCGGCAACGGTGTCGGAAACGAGCTGCAGCGCGCGGCTCAGGGCCGGCACGGTCTGGCTCAGGTCGAGAATGTGGATGTCGTTGCGGACACCAAAGATGAAACGCTCCATCTTCGGGTTCCAGCGGTGCTTCTGGTGGCCAAAGTGGACGCCAGCTTCAAGCAATTGGCGCATAGAAAAATCGGGCAGAGCCATGGTGGCTGCTCCTTGTTTACCGGTTGATGCCTCCACGAAGCCTTGCGACGGGAACCCCGCCACCGGATGGCTTTCGGAATGAACCGCAAGCCTGCCTCGTGTGTGTGATCACGCCAGCCGAAGCCGGACGCGTGGGCCATATAGGGCAATAAAGTGGATGCCGCAAGCTGCATCTGCCGCAAAACCGGGCTTTTTGCTGCCTTCACGACAATGCGTAAAACTTTCACGACATCGTCAATGAACAAGTCGCAGGTCTTTGCTATTCTCTTCTCATAGACCCGCGACACAAAGCGGGGACAAGGGTGAAAACCCCTGAGTGGGGGAGGAAGGGCCGCGGCTCGCCTCTCCCGCGTTCATTTTAGCCTAAAGCGTTCCGCGATCTTTCAGATCGCTCCACAGAGCTTTAGACCCCTGTTGCGCATGTCTTCGTCCCGAAACCGGCTCCCACTTTCGGGAGACATGCTCTAGGCAAACTGCACATCCGTCACGCCGTCCAGCGCCTTGATGCCGCCGGCGACCTGATCCGAGACGGCATATTTGCCCGGCAGTTCAATTTCATATTCGCGCGCGCCGCCATCACGGATGACCACCAGGCTCACCGTGCCATTGCCGCCCTTTTTGAGTTGCGCGCCAATCGAGCCCAGCGCCTTCGCATCTGCCGCGAACACAGTCAGCCGCCGGTCTACGCGCTCGGCGAGCCCGTCGATCAGTTCTGCTGACATCAGCCGCAGGCTGATGCCGTCGGCGCGTTCATCGGCCCCGACATTGAGCATGACCGATACGCCCGGCTGCAGGATGGAGCCGTATTGGCTGATCTGCTCGGAAAAGGCGATGACCTCATAGGAGCCCGACTGATCCGAGAGGGTCAGGATCATCATCGGCGTGCCCTTGCGGGTGCGGCGATCATTGCGCGAGGAAATCGTGCCAGCGAGGCGCCCTGCCCCTGCCCCATCCTTCACTGCCCGCTCGAAATCGCTCCACTTCTGCACGCGCATCTTGTCGAAGAGGTCGGCATAGGCGTCGAGCGGATGGGCCGAGAGATGGAAACCGATGGCGGCCAGCTCGCGGTCGGCGCGCTCCGTGGAATCCCAGACAGGAACACCGGCAGGCAGGCGGAACGGCTCCTCCTCGACCGAGTCAAACATCGAGACCTGACCGCTGCTGCGGTCCGAGGTCAGCGCCTGCGCCGTACCGATAACAGCGTCAATGGCGGCAAAGGCAATTTCGCGGCGCGGCGCCAGAGCGTCAAAAGCCCCGGCATTGACCAGGGTTTCCAGCGTCCGCTTGCTCAGCACGCGCGGATCGACCCGGCGGGCAAAGTCACCCAGATCCTTGAACGGCACATCGCCGCGAACCTCGACAATATGCTCGGCCATGGCGCGGCCCACGCCCTTGACCGCCGAAAGGCCATAATGGATGCGATCATCCTTGACCGAAAACACCACTTCGGACCGGTTGATGCAGGGCGGGACGACCTCAATGCCCTTCTTGCTCGCCTCGCGGCGGAAATCGGCCAGCTTGTCGGTCTGGGCCATGTCGAGCGTCATTGAGGCCGCATAGAATTCATGCGGAAAATGCTGCTTGAGGTAAGCCGTCTGGTAGGACACCCAGGCATAGGCCGCCGCGTGGCTTTTGTTGAAGCCGTAATTGGCAAATTTGGCCAATAGATCAAAGATCGTATCGGCCAGACCTTCGCTGACACCCTGCGGCCCCGCACCCTCGCGGAAGCGCACGCGCTGGGCGTCCATTTCAGCCTTGATCTTCTTGCCCATGGCGCGGCGCAGCATATCGGCTTCGCCCAGCGAATAGCCCGACAGCAACTGGGCGATCTGCATCACCTGTTCCTGATAGACGATGATGCCATAGGTCTCGTCGAGCACTTCCTTGAGCGCGACATGGGGATAGTCCACGTCTTCGCGGCCATGCTTTCGGTCAATGAAGCTCGGGATATTGTCCATCGGGCCGGGCCGATAGAGCGCGTTCATGGCAATCAGATCTTCGATCCGGTCCGGCTTCAACTCCATCAAAGCGCGCCGCATTCCCGCGCTTTCAAACTGGAAGATGCCGTAAGTATCGCCGCGCGCATAAAGCTTGTAGGTGGCCGCATCATCGATGGGGATGGCGTCGATATCGAGCTCAACGCCCTTGAGCTTGGCCATTTCCACGGCATAGCGGATGGTGGTCAGCGTCTTCAAACCAAGGAAGTCGAACTTCACCAGCCCGGCCGGCTCCACCCATTTGAGATTATACTGCGTCACCGGCATGTCCGAGCGCGGATCGCGGTACAGCGGCAGCAATTGCTGCAAGGGCCGGTCGCCAATGACGATACCAGCAGCATGGGTCGAGGCGTGGCGTAACAGCCCTTCGAGCACCTTTGAGACCTCGATGAGCTGGCCCACCGTCTCGTCTTCTTCCGCCATCTGCCGGAACTGGGGCACCTCAGTCATGGTGCGCTCGATGGTCCAGGGATCGGCCGGATTGGCCGGCACCATCTTGCAGATGCGATCTACCTGCCCATAGGGCATTTGCAGCACGCGCCCGACATCGCGCAGGACGGCGCGCGCCTGCAGCGTCCCGAAGGTGATGATCTGGGCGACCTGCTGTGTGCCATACTTGTCCTGCACATAGCGGATGACCTCTTCGCGCCGGTCCTGGCAGAAGTCGATATCGAAGTCGGGCATCGACACGCGCTCAGGATTGAGGAAGCGTTCGAACAGCAGATTATAACGCAGCGGATCGAGGTCGGTGATCGTGGTGGCATAAGCCACAAGGGAGCCGGCGCCGGAACCACGGCCCGGTCCAACCGGAATGTCATGCGCCTTGGCCCAGCGAATAAAGTCCGCAACAATAAGGAAATAGCCGGGAAATTTCATCTTTTGGATGATATCGAGCTCGAAATCCAGCCGGTCGCGATATTCCGCCTCGGTCTTGCCGGGCGCAAGGCCGGTCAGCGCCAGGCGCTGATCGAGGCCCTCAATGGCCATGTCGCGCAGGGCCTGCGCTTCGGCAGCAACAGCGGCCTCATCACCACCATCGGAGGCGGCGGCAAAGCGCGGCAGGATGGGGTCACGCGTACGCGGGCGATAAGAAATGCGCTTGGCGATCTCGACCGTCGAATCCAGCGCTTCGGTCAGGTCCGAGAATAGCTCGACCATTTCGGCGCGGGTCTTGAAATAGGACTGGTCGTTGAGCTTGCGCCGCTCGGTCTGGGCCACGACAGTGCCGCCGGCAATGGCGAGCAGCGCGTCATGCGCCTCGTGCTCCTTGGCGGAGCGGAAAAAGGGCTCATTGGTCGCGACCAGCGGAATGCCCTTGCGATAGGCGTAATCGACCAGGCGCGGCTCAACAGCGGCCTCCTGCGGGCGGCCATGGCGCTGCAATTCGATATAGAAGCGATCACCGAAGAGATCGGCCAGCCGGTCCAGCCGCCGGACGGCATTGGCGTCCTGCCCTTGCGAGAACGCCATGTCGATGGCCCCTTCCGGACCACCCGAAAGGCAGATAATGCCGTCGAGAGCGTCGCGGCGCAGCCAGTCGAGGCTAACCCGCGCCAGACCATTCTCGCCATCGAGATAGGCCCGCGACACCAGTTGTGAGAGATTGGAAAAGCCGCTTTCGGACTGGGCCATCAACACGACGCTGGATTTTCCGACCCAGGCCGTATGGCCGCGTTCGCTGATCCGTTCTTCGGCAGCGGCAAAGTCAATCGGGAGTTCGACGCCGATCAGCGGCTGCAGCCCCTTCTTTGTGGCCTTTTCGGAGAATTCGAGAGCCCCGAACAGATTGCCCGTATCCGCGATTCCCAGCGCCGGCTGCGCGTCCTCTACCGCCAGCTTCAGGATCGTTTCGAGCTGTAGCGCGCCTTCCAGCAGGGAATAGGCGGAATGGACGTGAAGGTGAATGAAGCCGGGGCCGTGCATGAGCATCTCCTCATTCCAGCTTGTGGCAGTCACAGGCCCGCGGTCAAACCACGAGCTTGCGACAATCCACAGCCCATCACGCGAAACGGGTCAGAATGTCCATCCAGGTGAGCGATCCGATTGTGAAAGCCCCGAGGGTCACGAAGGCGGCGAAGTCCTTGAAGAAATCCAGCATCTGCGTCTCCTGTTTCTGTAATGTTCTTATATGTTCCTTATTCGTTCTCGTCCAGACAGGAACAGCGGTGAAACCGGGGACAGCGCCTTTTTGGTTAGGAAGTCATTAATAGATGCGCGTGCCAGCCGGGAGTCGGCAAGCGGCATCGCCCGCGCTTACGCACGCGGCGGATCGATTTGACGCACGATGCGGCTAAAGCGTGTGCGGCACCACGAGGCCGTCGCGCAGGGTGACGATGCGGTCAGCGCGACGTGCGAGGTCGTGATTGTGCGTGGCGATCAGCGCGGCTGCGCCCTCATTGCGGATGAGGCCTTGCAAGGCCTCGAACACTAGATCGCTGGTGCCCGGATCGAGATTGCCCGTCGGCTCGTCAGCGAGGATGACACGCGGACGATTGGCAGCGGCGCGGGCAATGGCTACGCGCTGCTGTTCGCCGCCAGACAATTCGGCTGGCCTGTGCGACGCGCGCGGATCGACACCCAGCAGATCGAGCAGTTCATGCGCGCGTCTATTGGCCGCCTCCGGCCCCTGCCCGGCTATGAGCTGCGGCATGGCCACATTTTCGAGCGCGGTGAATTCGGGCAGCAGGTGGTGGAACTGATAGACATAGCCCACGGTGGAGCGACGCAATTGGGTGCGCGCCCGGTCCCCCATCTTGCTGGTGGCCTGGCCGACGATTTCGACCTCGCCGGCCTGCGGGCTTTCGAGCAGGCCGCAGATATGGAGCAGCGTCGATTTGCCTGCGCCCGAGGGCGCGACCAGCGCGACGAGTTCGCCGCTTTCGACGGTAAGGTCGGCAGCCTCGAGCACGCGAACCATGCGCTCGCCCTCGCCATAATGGCGGTGCACGCCCGACAGGCGCAGATGCGGCTTACTCATAGCGCAGGGCCTCCACCGGGTCATATTGGGCCGCGCGCCAGGCCGGATAGATGGTGGCGAGGAAACTGAGCCCCAGCGCCATGCAGACCACGACCGTCACTTCAGTCGGGTCAGTGCGGCTGGGCAGTGAAGAGAGGAAGAAGACCTCGGGCGGGAAGATAGTGACGCCCAGCAGATCCGATATCGCCGCGCGCAGGCTTTCGGCATTGGCTGCCACGATGAGGCCGATCACCGTTCCGGCCAGTGTGCCGATAACGCCGATGGCGGTGCCCGTGATGGAGAAGATGCGCATGATGGCACCGCGCGTCGCGCCCATGGTGCGCAGCACCGCGATATCGCGCCCCTTGTCCTTCACCAGCATGATGAGGCTGGAGATGATGTTGAAGGCGGCAACCAGGATGATCATGGATAGAATGGTGAACATCACCACGCGCTCAACCTGCAGCGCCGAGAAGAAGGTTTCATTGCGCTGCTGCCAGTCGGTCAGCACCAGCGGACGCACGCCGGGGGCCGCTTGCAGGCGCTCGCGCATGACCCCGACCGCGTCGGGATCGTCGATAAACACTTCCACTGCACTGGCGCGCGGAATGCGCTCATAGGCGGCGTCGATTTCCTCGTCGGTCGCCAGCGGATCAAGCGGCCCCATGCCGGGCTTGAGCTGTTCATCGACCAGCTTGAAATAGTCCTGCGCCGCCTCAAGCGGCATATACATATAGAAGCTGTCGAACTCGACCATGCCCAGATTGTAGATGACATTGACCGGATAGGAGCGGATCTGCGGCGTGGAGCCAAAGGGCGTCATCGAGCCATCGGGATTGATGATCTGCACCTGATCACCCAGGCCGACGCCGAGCGACTGCGCCAGGCGATAGCCGATGGCCACGCCCTTGCCCTCGTCCCAGCTATCAAAGCCCCCCTGCTCGGCCGAATTATAAAGCAGGCTCAGCTTCTTGAGATTTTCCTCGTCCATGCCGCGCACCGAGACGCCGCTGGAATTGCCTCGGCCCGAGGCCAGCACCTGGCCCTCGACGAAATAGACGGCGAACTTGACGCCATCGACTTCTTCCAGCGCCGCCACCGTTTCCTTGTAGTCGGTGAACTTGCTTTCGATGGGAAAGGCCGTGAAATGGCCATTGAGCCCCAGGATCTTGTCGAGCAGCTCGCCACGAAATCCGTTCATCACCGACATGACGACAATCAGCGTCGCCACGCCTATCGCGACCCCCACCATGGTGAGGCTGGCGATCACCGAAATGAAGGCCTCCTTGCGGCGCGCGCGCAGATAGCGCCCGGCAATGAGCCATTCGAAACGGGAGAATGGCCGGGTTGTCCGGACCTGGTGCGCGCCGTCGTCGGTCAAATGTCGGTCATCCGCTGGGGTTCGATCAGGCCCTTGAGGCGCTCGACCGCCCCCGAGAGGGGCAGCGTTTCGCGCTCGCCAGTCTTGCGATGCTTGATCTCGACTTCGCCCGATTTAAGGCCGCGGGGCCCGACAATGAGCTGATAGGGAATGCCGACCAGATCGGCCGTGGCAAATTTCGATCCCGCCGGCTGGTCGCGGTCATCATACAGCAGGTCGAGACCGGCGCCATTGAGCTCGGCATAAAGCGAGTCGCAGGCCGCGTCGGTATCGGCGTCGCCGGCCTTGAGATTGATCAGCACCGCCTCGAAGGGCGCCACGGAAACCGGCCAGATAATGCCGTTCTCGTCATGGCTGGCTTCAATAATGGCGGGAACAACGCGGGTCAGCCCGATGCCATAGGAGCCCATGTGCACCACGGTTTCCTTGCCGTCCTGCCCTGTGACGCTGGCCTTCATCGGCTCGGAATATTTGGTGCCAAAATAAAAGATATGGCCCACTTCGATGCCGCGCGCCGAAACGCGCTTATCCTCGGGGACAGCGGCTTCATAGGCGGCGTGGTCAACCATTTCCTCGGTCGCGGCATAAAGCGAGGTCCAGTCATCGACGATGGGCTTCAGATTGCCGCGGAAATCGGTGTCCTGGGCCGGAATGGGCTTGTCCAGCAGGTCACGATGGCAGAACACGGCGCTTTCGCCGGTTTCGGCCAGGATGATGAATTCATGGCTCAGGTCACCACCAATAGGGCCGGTGTCGGCGCGCATCGGAATGGCGGTCAGGCCCATCCGGGCATAGGTGCGCAGATAGGCTACGAACATGCGCTCATAGGCGGCAACGGCGCGGTCCTTGTCGAGATCGAAGGAGTAAGCGTCCTTCATCAGGAATTCGCGGCTCCGCATGGTGCCAAAGCGCGGGCGCACCTCGTCGCGGAATTTCCACTGGATGTGGTAGAGATTGAGCGGCAAGTCCTTGTAGGACTTCACATAGCTGCGGAAGATGTCGGTGATCATTTCCTCATTGGTCGGGCCATAGAGGAATTCGCGCTCGTGCCGGTCCTCGATGCGCAGCATTTCCTTGCCATAGGCATCGTAGCGGCCCGACTCGCGCCACAGATCGGCGGACTGGATGGTGGGCATCAAGAGTTCAATCGCACCGGAGCGGTTTTGCTCCTCCTCGATAATCTTCTGTACCTTCATCAGCACTTTGTAGCCCAGCGGCAGCCAGGAATAGAGGCCCGAAGCCTGCTGGCGCACCATGCCGGCGCGGAGCATCAGACGGTGCGAAACGATCTCGGCTTCCTTGGGCACATCGCGCAGGACCGGCAAAAAATAGCGGGAAAGGCGCATGACAACTCCGGAAAAAAGCGCTTCGACTCGTGACTTTTGTTGATGCGCACTAAAATCCTAACCGTCCATACGATGCAAGCATGGAAGCCATGCAGAATCTGCTTGGCAGAGCGAAAAACACTTGTTAGGGTCCCCACCAATAAAACAAAGGCGGCCCAAACCGCCGGACGTCGACAACGTCAAGGGAGGAGCGTTGGCAGCCGCTTTTAGCGTGCCTAAGACCAGCGTATTGTCGATCAAACTCAATTCAGCAGGGCCTTCGCGCCCTGCTTTTTTGTTTGCGGAACAAAGCACTATGGCCGAAAGCAAATCCTTCACGCGAATTGCGCTCGGCCTGCCGGGCACGACCAGCGCACCGCATTTCGACCGCACGGCCTTCAAAGTAAAACGCATCTTTGCGACGCTGGCAGGTGATGGGTTTAGTGCAAACCTGAAGTTCACGCCCGATGAACAGGAATTCAAGTGCCAGGTGGCGCCGGAGCTGTTTCAGCCCATCGACAATGCCTGGGGCCGGCAGGGCTGGACCTGCATGATGCTCGATCCTGCCACCGATGATGACCTCACAGCTGCGCTCACCATGGCGCATGTGCACGCCGTTCCGGCAAAACCGCACAAGCGCTGACGCTGCGTCAAGCGGCGCGGCGAAGATGCCCCGGCGTATCGCCGAACAATTGCTTGAATGCGCGCCCGAACGCCGCCTCGGATTGATAACCGGCGCTGCGGGCGATCTGCCCGATGGAATCCCGCCCGGTGAGAATGGCGAGCCGCGCCTGTTGCAGCCGCCAATCCGCCAGATAGCGCATGGCCGGCTGGCCCACCACCTGCCTGAACCGCGCCGCAAAGCCCGAGCGCGACATACCGGCAAGGCTCGACAGGTTTTCCAGCGTCCAGCCTCCATGCGGCTCGCGATGCATGGCCGCCAGCGCCCGTCCAAGCTGTTGGTCGCGGAGAGCCGCCAGCCAACCCGTTTGCGCGGCCGGGGCCGCGTCGAGCCAGGCGCGGATCGCCTGGATGATCAGGATATCGGCCAGCCTTGTGATGACGGCTTCCCCGCCCGGCTTGAGCGCCGCCGCCTCATGGGCGATGAGGTCCAGCGTGCTGCGCAGCCATCCATCGGCGGCATCATGCCAGCGATCCACCATCAACACGTCAGGCAGCAGATGGACGAGCCGCCGCGCCGCCACATCGTAAAAGGACACGACGCCGGTCATGACCCGCGTTATCGGACCATCCCCGCCAATCGTCATCATCTCATAGCGTTCGCTGATTTTCGTCGCCGGCAGATCGAACAGCGGCACAGCGCGCTGACCCGGTGCACTGACAAATTCCACCGGCGTGCCATGCGGCAGCACAACGAGGCTCCCCGCCCGCGACAGCACAGCCTGCTGCCCCGGCAGCTTCATCCAGCCCTCGCCGGACATGATGACGATGAACAGCATGGATCGCTCCATGCGCGGCATCGCCACGCCCCAGGGCGCCGCCAGTTCGGCGCGGCAATAAAGCGTGCCGTTGAGCCGCAGCATGTGAAGCACCTCACCCAGCGGATCGACGGCGTCAGGCGGATGAAAATGGACGTCGGACATGCTTTGGGTCTCAAACTATGCGCCACGTCCGCTAGTTTGGACGATCTGCATATAATACTGGCCGCATGACGATGGAAAGTCCAGTCCGTCTATCCGACCTGTCTCCCCGCAACCTCATTGGGAGACCTTTTATGTCCACACATCCTGTCCTCGTCATCGGCGCCACCGGCAAAGTCGGGCGCCGCGTCGTCACCGGTCTGTCGTCCCTGGGCCGCGTCGCCCGCCCGGCCGGCCGCAACACTGCCCTGCCCTTCGACTGGCAAGACCGCAGCAATTGGCCCGAGCATTTCGCTGGCGTTGAAACCGCCTTTGTCAGCTATTACCCCGATCTCGCTGCGCCCGGCGCGGACGAAGACATCAAGGCCCTCATCGCCATCGCCAAGGCCGCCGGCCTCAAGCGCATGGTGCTGCTGTCGGGTCGTGGCGAAGCCGGCGCCGCTCATTGCGAAGCCATTTTGCAGAATAGCGGCCTCGGCTACACCATTCTGCGCGCCGCCTGGTTCAATCAGAATTTCTCCGAAGGCCATCTCTGGCCCGGCGTCATGTCCGGCATGATCGCACTGCCCGCCGGCGAACGGCTTGAGCCCTTTATCGATGTCGATGACATCGCCGAAGTGGCCGTTGCCGCGCTCACCGATGACCGGCACCACAACCAGCATTATGAGCTGACCGGCCCGCGCCTGATGACCTTTGCCGATGCCGCCGGCGAAATCGCCGCCGCTTCGGGCCTTCCCGTCGCCTATGCGCCGATTTCGCTCGACATGTTCCATGCCGGCGTCAGCGCGGAAATGGGCACCGATGCCGCCGACATGCTGACAGCGCTCTGCGCCGAAGTCTTCGATGGCCGCAACGAGCGTCTCAATGACGGCGTCGAACGCGCACTTGGCCGCAAGCCGCGGGATTTTGCCGATTTTTGCCGCGCCGCTGCCCAGAGTGGCGCCTGGCAAAAGGCGGCATAGCGAATGCGCACTGCCGCCCTTATGGCATTGCTTGGCGTGGGCGCGCTCGTCGCCCTCGCCATTGCGCTGGCCATCCTCTTCGTCCCCGGCCCTTTCTATGCAGGTTATGGCATAGACCCTGCGGGCAATGTCGCGCTGCTCAATGAACTCAAGGCCCCGGCCCTGCTCATCCTTGCCGCCGGCCTCGCCATGCTTATGGGGCTCGCCCGTCCGGCATGGCGACAGCGCGCGCTGTGGACCGGGGCGCTCTTCTACCTCAGCTTCGGTCTTTCCCGCCTTTTCGCCATGGCGCTCGATGGCCCGCCACCTGCCGGCCTGCTCTGGGCCATGGCGAGCGAACTGGTCCTCGGCCTGCTCTTTGCCCTGGCCCTCTGGCAGGCGCGGCCAGCCGATTAAATGCCTTGAAATCCCATGGGTGGGCTTGCCCCACCTATGTCCCTCGGCTAGACCGCTGCAACTCGCAAGGGATGCGACATGCCGCAGCAGAACAAAAGCTCCAGCGCCGCCGGACGTTTCGGCGACTTCCCCCCGTTCAACCAGCGTCACCTCATTTCGATAGCCGACCTCAAGCAGCACGAAATCGTGCAGCTGCTCGATCGCGCTGAGTCGATGATCGACATTTCGCGGCAGGAACGGAAATCGCACCCGACCCTGTCGGGCAAGACGCAGATCAATCTGTTCTTCGAGCCTTCCACGCGCACCCAGTCGAGCTTCGAAATTGCCGGCAAGCGCCTCGGCGCGCTGGTGGTCAATATGTCGGTCAAGACCTCCTCGGTCTCCAAGGGCGAAACCCTGATCGACACCGCCGCCACGCTCAATGCCATGCGCCCCGACGTTCTCGTCGTGCGCCATTCGGCTGCCGGCGCGGTCGAATTGCTCAGCCAGAAGGTCGGCTGCGCCGTGATCAATGCCGGCGATGGCGCGCATGAGCACCCCACCCAGGCCCTGCTCGATGCCCTCACCATCCGCAATCACAAGGGAATGCTGGCCGGTCTCACCGTCGCCATCTGTGGCGACATCGCCAATTCCCGCGTAGCCCGCTCCAATCTGCTCCTGCTCGGCGCGCTCCATGTTCGCACGCGGGTCATCGCCCCGCGCACCCTTCTGCCCGCCGGTATCGAACACCTCGCCACCGAGGTTTTCACCGACATGGAAGAAGGCCTGAAGGGCGTCGACGTGATCATGATGCTGCGCCTCCAGCATGAGCGCGCCAATGGCCGCATGATCCCCTCAGTGCGCGAATATTACCGCTTCTATGGCCTTGACGAGCAGAAGCTCAGCTACGCCAAGCCCGACGCCATCGTCATGCATCCCGGTCCGATGAATCGCGGCGTCGAGATTGACCCCGCCATTGCCGACAGCGAGCGTGCCGTCATCAATGATCAGGTCGAAATGGGGGTCGCCGTGCGCATGGCCGTGCTCGATGCCCTGCTCAGCGGGGAGAGCGCAGCATGACCCGCCCGCTCCTCATCGAGAATGCCCGCGTCGTCGATCCTGCTTCCGGCACCGACCAGCAGGGTGCCGTGCTGATAGAAAATGGCACCATCACGGACATCGCCCTGGGCGGTCCCGTCGGCGTGCCAGACGGCGCAGAAGTCATCAATGCCAAGGGCCTGATGTTGGCGCCGGGGCTTATCGATATGCGCGTCTTTGTCGGCGAACCTGGCAAGGAATATCGCGAAACCCTTGCCTCGGCCGGCGCCGCTGCCGTGGCCGGGGGCGTCACCAGCTTTGTGATGATGCCCGACACCACGCCCACTGTGGATGACGGCGCGCTGGTCGATTTCCTCATTCGCCGCGCCGAGGCCCAGTCCCCGGCCCGCATCCTGCCTGCCGCGGCGATCACCAAGGGCCTGGCGGGCAAGGAAATCACCGAATTCGGCCTCCTCAAAGAAGCCGGCGCCGTCTGTCTCAGTGATGGCGCCCAGTCGATCCAGTCATCGGCACTTCTCCGCAGCGCCTTTGGCTATGCGGCTAATTTCGACATGACTATTGTCCATCACACGGTCGATGCCGGCCTTGCCGGCGACGGCGTGATGAATGAGGGGCTCTTTGCCACAATTCTCGGGCTCAAGGGCATTGTGCGCGAAGCCGAAACCGTGCCGCTGGCCCGCGATCTCCAGCTCGCCGCGCTAACCGGCGTCCGCTATCACGCCGCCCAGATTTCCACTGCCATATCCGTGTCCCTGCTCCGCGCTGCCAAGGCGCAAGGCGGACGGATCACAAGCGGCGTTTCCATCAACAATCTCTGCCTCAACGAAAACGACGTCGGGCGCTATCGCAGCTTCTTCAAGCTCTCCCCGCCTCTGCGCAGCGAAGATGACCGGCAGGCCGTCATCGAGGGCCTACGTTCCGGCGTCATCGACACGATCCATTCCGATCACGATCCGCAGGATAGCGAGGTCAAGCGTCAGCCCTTTGCCGAGGCCTCCTATGGCGCCATCGGCCTTGAAACCCTGCTCGCAGCCGCTCTCCGCCTCGTCCATTCGGGCGATGTGGACCTGAAAACCATCCTCCGCGCCATGACCAGCCGGCCGGCCGAAATTCTCGGCCTTCCCTCGGGCCGCATCGCCAGGGGTGCTCCGGCCGACCTCATTCTGGTCGATCTCGATTATCCCTGGCAGGTCAGCGTCAAAAACCTGGTCTCCAAATCGCGCAATACCAGCTTTGAAGGCGCGCGCATGGCCGGCAAGGTCATGCGCACCATTGTCGGCGGACGCACGGTTTTCGAGCATAAAGACTGAGCCTTGGCGCCTGGGCATGGACCCGGGCGCACCCCCTTGCCGAAAATGGCCTGAAAGGCATACTCCACACCCGAAACGGGGAATTCTGATGCCGACTGATCTTCTGCCATTCATTCTCGCGCTGGTGCTTGGGTATCTCTCCGGTTCCATCCCCTTTGGCCTTATTCTGACGCAGGCCGCCGGGCTGGGCGATATCCGCAAGATCGGCTCGGGCAATATTGGCGCCACCAATGTCATGCGCACCGGCAACAAGAAGATCGCCGCGGCGACCCTGGTTCTCGACGCGCTCAAGGCCGTGGTGCCCATTCTGGTGGTGCGTTACTTCTGGGGTGAAGACGCCGCCCGTCTCGCAGCCGTTGGGGCCTTTTTTGGCCATTGCTTCCCGGTCTGGCTCGGTTTCAAGGGCGGCAAGGGCGTCGCCGTGATGATCGGATCGCTCCTGGCCCTTGCCTGGCCCGTTGGCCTCATTTTCTGTGCGGTCTGGCTGCTGATTTTCTGGACCCGAAAGATTTCCTCGCTGGCCGCGCTGACCGCCGCCGCGACGGCGCCGATCTTTGCCTATGTCATTGTCAGTGAACGGCTGGCCTTTGTCGTCGCTGCGCTGGGGCTGCTGCTGTTCTTCCAGCATCGCGAGAATATCGGGCGATTGCTCAAGGGTACCGAGCCCACCTTCGGCGGTAACAAGAAGGCCGAATGATGCAGGCGGGCCGGGTGATTTCATCGCTCACGCCCGCCCAACGCGTCGCCTGGCTGCGCCTTGTGCGCACCGACAATATCGGGCCCGTCACCTTCCGCCAATTGCTCAACCGCTTCGGTTCGGCTGAAGCGGCGCTCGAGGCGCTGCCCCATATAGGCCGGCCCGGCGGCAGGGCCCTGCGCATATTCAGCCAGAGCCAGGCCGAGGACGAAATCGCCGGCCTTTCCCGCTATGGCGCGCGGCTGGTGGCGCAGGGCGACGAAGCCTATCCGCCCCATCTGCTCCATATTTCCGGCGCCCCGCCGCTGATCACCATGGCGGGCGGCGAGCGCCTTGACTGGCTGCGCACCGTGGGCATGGTCGGCGCGCGCAACGCGTCAGCCGCCGGCGGCAAGATGACGCGAATGCTGGCTTCGGAGCTCGGCGAGCGCGGCTACACCGTGGTCTCGGGCCTTGCCCGTGGCATCGACACCGCCGCCCATCGCGCCAGCCTTACCACCGGCACCATTGCCGTTCTCGCCGGTGGCTTTGACCGCATCTATCCGGACGAGAACATCCCCCTCGCCCACGATATTCTCGACAATGGCGGCGCCTTGCTCACCGAAATGCCGCTCGGCTGGGAGCCCCGCGCCCGCGATTTTCCGAGGCGTAACCGGCTGGTTTCGGGTCTGTCCCTCGGCATTGTCGTGGTCGAGGCGGCCAAGCGCTCCGGCTCGCTGATCACCGCCCGTCTTGCCCTCGAACAGAACCGCGATGTTTTCGCCGTCCCCGGTTCGCCGCTCGATCCCCGCGCCGAAGGCGGCAATGCGCTGATCCAGCAAGGCGCAAAACTCGTCACCTGCGCCGAGGATATTATCGAAACCCTGGGCAGCGCCGATCCGGCGCGTACCGCGCTCTTCGATCCGGAATGGCAGCCGGATCAAAACACCGACTATGCCGAGACGCCTCCCGAT
>JAEYTY010000005.1 GCA_023433775.1 Pseudomonadota bacterium
CCTGATAGGTGTAGATGGCGAAGCCAACCATGGCGACGACCAGAATGGCAATTATGGCATAGAGACCATTGCGAGACATTTGAACTCCTGACGCAAGTTGTGTCCCACAACGCCTGAGCCGGGCGAAGGGTTCATTCCTCGGCGAGAGCGCGCAGCGCCATGACGAAGGAGGTAACGCCAATGGCGACCGAACTCGAATTGTCGATGATGATGGGACTGATATCGGCCGGCAGGGCTGCGCCCTCACGCGCCAGGCGCGCCGCAATCTGATCGCGGCCTTCGCGGCCCCTTTTGGCGAGCCGCTCGGCGCGCAGCGAAATTTCGGCAGAGACCTGCACCACCCGGCACATGGGATAGCGCGAAATTGCGTCGGGCACGACATGGCGCGAAATATTGGCGACGACGACCCGGCCCAAGGCCAGATCGGTATCGACACCAATGGGCAAGGCATAATCGAGCCCATGGGCCTGCCAGGTGAGGGCAAAGCGACCGGACGCTTCGGCCTGGGCAAATTCATATGGATCGAGGCTGATATGATCTTCGAGATCAACATCGCTGGGGCGCGTCACGAGGCGCCGCACGAAGCTGAAGCGCTTGTCGCCATCAAGGGCCTTGCGGGCGCCGGAAATGAGCGTGTCCTTGCCGACCCCGGAGGGGCCGACGACCAGCACCAATACGCCGGGAGGCCTTTCGCTCAACTGACCCTTTGACCTTCCCGCCAGACGCTGCGCACCACAGGCAGGGGCGCCGTGGCCGCTACCCGAACCAGATCGGCCCGCTTGCCCGGCGCTATTTCGCCCCGGTCATCCAGCCCTGCCGCGCGAGCCGGATTACGCGTAACGGTAGCCAAGGCCTGCGGCAGGTCAAGGCCTTCGACGCGCTTGGGCAGCATGAAAGCGGCCTGGAGCAGGGCAAAGGGCACGTAATCGGAGCTCAGAATATCGAGCAGGCCGGCCGCGACGAGGTCGGTGGCCGAAATATTGCCCGAATGGGATTTACCGCGCACGACATTGGGCGCGCCCATGAGAATCGCGAGGCCCGCATCATGGGCGGCGGCGGCGGCTTCGAGTGTTGTCGGAAATTCGGCGATGGCGACGCCATCCTCGGCGGCTTCCTCGACATGGGCGAGCGTCGCGTCATCATGGCTGGCCAGCGCCAGCCCCAATTCGCGGGCGCGGCGCACAATGGTCTTGCGATTGGCGTCGGAATAGCGGGCCTGCTCGGCCAGGCGGGCATCGATATAGGCCTGCAATTCCTCGGGCGTCTGGCCCATCTGCTTGGCATAGAAACGCTTGTAATCAGCCAGCGAGCGGAACTGGCGCTGGCCGGGCGTGTGATCCATGACCGAAGCAAGGCGCGTGGCCGGATGATTGGCCAGCGCCTCGAAATGGGTGACCACATCATGGCTGGGCAATTCGCAGCGCAGATGGATGAAATGATCGGCGCGGAGCCAGCCGCCATCGCGGCCGGTGCGGATGGCATCGACCAGTTTCTGCGCGTGTTGCAGCATGTCGGGCAGATCGACATCGGAGCCGATGCGCACCGCGTCGAAGACGGTGGTGATGCCGGAGCCGGCAATCTGGGCGTCATGGGCGTGGAGCGCGGCGAGCGGATCCCAGAAGACGCCGGGGCGCGGGCGATAGTGGTTTTCGAGGTGGTCGGTGTGAAGTTCGACGAGGCCCGGGATGATGTAATCGCCGTCCACATCCTCGCCGCTGCGCGTGCTGCCCGTGTCGATGGACAGGATCTGCCCGTCGGCGATGACGAGGCTGCCGGTGACGATTTCGTCCGCGAGCACGATACGGGCATTGCTCAGAATGGTTTGCTGCACTTGCGTCACGCCCCGAGCTTGATGTCTTCGAGCCGCGTGAAGGGCCGGCCCGTCTCGGGCTCATGAAAAAGCACCAGCCGGTCGAGGACAAGTTCCTCGCCCAGGATCGGCCCGAACCAGCTTTGCGCGGCGGCGCGGAGATCGGCTTCGTCTTCGGGCGTGAGACGATCGGTCAGCGTCATGTGGAACCGGAATTCGTCGAACACATAGGGATAGCCATAGGCATCGAGCAGTTCGCGCTGGCGAGGCGAGAGATCAGCGGCAGCGCGGGCGGCATAAGCGCGCGGGGTGAGCGGGGCGCGGAAGGGCTCGAAATTTTCCACCACATGGGCGGCAAAATCCTGCAGGGCCGGATCGTCGATCGCCGGGACCAGCGCCAGGAAGCCATCGAGCGAAGCAAGACGCAGGCGCCCGAGCGGCACGGCCTGATGATTGCGCGCGAAGTCAGCCAGGGCGGCGCGGAGCGAATCCACAGTTTCGCCCGGCGCCAGCGCCATGGGCGGCTTCAGCGTGGCGTGAAAGCCATAGCGATTGGCGGACTGAGTGAGATTGAGCAGGCGCGAGCGCGCAATGCCGGCCAGCACACCATCAAACAATTCACCATTGGCCGCGTCGCGGCCCAGCCAGGCGGAGGCGCGATCCCAAAGGTCGCTGGTGGCAGCGGGAGCATAGTAGATGGCGTATCGCTCGGTCATGAAAACTCCTTGCGCCAGCCCGTAGTGCAAATCTGTGTCCGCCGTTTGACAGCAAATGGCGGTAACGATGCAATGGATTTTTATCGTCTTCGGTGGGCGCTTGACTCATTCATATTCGGATGGCTATGAATAACTCATAGTCAATGAGGTATGGGTTCGAGATGCAAAGCCGTCAGGACATCTTGTTCAAGACGCTGTCAGACCCGACGCGGCGGGCGATATTCGAGCGCCTTTGCCGGGCGGGTGAACAGACTGTTGTGTCGCTGACGGCAGGGGCCGGCGTGTCACAGCCCGTCGTTTCCAAGCATCTCAAACTTCTCAAGGAGGCCGGACTGGTGCGCGGCCGCGAAGAGGGCCGCAATACCCATTACAGCGCCCAGCCCGGTGCGCTTACCCCCCTCACCGACTGGACGCAACAAATGGCCGGTTTCTGGGAAGCCAGACTGGATGGCCTTGAAGACCTGCTCAAAAGGATGGACCAATGAGTGAAACCCGCTCCGTAATCGTTGAACGTGACATCGCCTTTCCGCCCGAGAAAATCTGGCGGGCGCTGACCCAGCCGGCGCTGATCGAGGAATGGCTGATGCGCAATGATTTTCAGCCGGAACTCGGCCACGGCTTCACGCTGAGCGGCGACTGGGGTGCGGTGAATTGCGAAGTGACGGAGATCGATCCGCCCTCCTCGCTCGCCTATACATGGTCGGCCTTCGGGCTCGAAAGTGTCGTCACCTGGACGCTGACCCTCACGGCCAGGGGCACGCATCTGCGCATGGAACAGGCCGGCTTTGCCGCCGACCAGACGCAATTCTACAGCGGCGCAGCCGCCAGCTGGCCCAATTTCATCGGCCAGCTCGAAGGGGTCGTGGCGCGGCTCGACTGATCGACCTGCAAGCAGCCTGAATTGTTGGAGGAGACTATAATGGCCAGCACCAAGCCGAAGAAGACAGCCAAGTCTAGCAGCCCATTTTCCGGGGCCGAACGGGAAGCCATGCAGGCCAAGGTGAAGGAAGAAAAGGCCGCGCGACGCAAGGGCGCGAGCAAGGCCGATGGCGAAGCGGACCTGCTCGCCAAAATTGCCGAGATGGATGGCAAGGACCGGTCGCTGGCCGAGAAAATCCACGCCATTGTCATGGCCAACGCCCCGGCGCTAACGCCCAAGACCTGGTATGGAATGCCGGCCTGGGCCAATGACGAAGGCAAGGTGGTGTGCTTCTTCCAGAGCGCCAGCAAGTTCAAGGTACGCTATGCCACCTTTGGCTTCAACGAAGCCGCACGGATCGACGAGGGCGATCTTTGGGCGACATCCTTTGCCGTGACGCAACTGGGCGCGGCGGAGGAAGAAAAAATTGCCGCGCTGGTCCGCAAAGCCGTGGGCTAATATTGTTGGCCGATGTCGAAAGGGCGTCTGCTGACGCGTCGTGTCAGCAAGGCATGATGCTTCCTGAACACCAGACCTGAACAAAGAGGATTGTCCGTGACCAGCCCAGACTATGGCGCGATCATCATTCGCGGCGCGCGCGAGAACAATCTCAAGAATGTCTCGCTCGATATTCCCAAGCGCAAGATCACGGTCTTTACCGGGGTTTCGGGATCGGGCAAAAGCTCTCTGGTGTTCGGCACCATCGCGGCGGAAAGCCAGCGACTGATCAACGAGACCTACCCGAGTTTCGTGCAGCAATTCATGCCGCATTATGGCCAGCCCGATGCCGACCAGCTCGAAAACATTTCGGCGGCGATCATTGTCGACCAGCAGCGACTGGGCGGCAATTCGCGCTCGACCGTGGCGACGGTGACCGACGCGGCGCAGATGCTGCGGGTGCTGTTTTCGCGACTGGCTGAACCAAAACTCGGGCCGCCCTCGCTTTATTCCTACAATGACCCGCGCGGCATGTGCCCCGAATGCGAAGGCATCGGGCAGGTGGCGGCCATGGATATGAGCGCGGTGGTGGACGAGAGCAAATCGCTCAATGGCGGGGCGCTGCTGCCCAAGGATTATGCCGTCGATAGCTGGTATTGGGAGATCTACAAAAATTCCGGCCTGTTCGACATGGACAAGCCGATCAGCAAATATTCCGCGGAAGAGCGGGAAAACCTGCTGCATCTCGATGATGGCCGCAAGATCAAGGTGGGCAAGATCGGGCTGACCTATGAGGGTGTGGTCGCCAAGCTCAAGAAGGGGCTGGGCTCGAAAGACCCCGAGGGCCTGCAGCCACATGTGCGGGCCGAATATGACCGCATCTTTACCCGCGCCACCTGCCCCGCCTGCAAGGGCGCGAGACTGAACGCGAAGGCGCTGGGCAGCAGGATCGGCGGGCACAATATCGCCGAACTCTCGGCCATGCAGGTGAGCGAACTGGCCGATGTGGTCCGCGGCATCGAGGCGCCGCAGGTGGGGCCGATGCTGGGGGCGCTGGTCGCGCGGCTCGACAATCTCGTGACCATTGGGCTGGGCTATCTGAGCCTTGACCGGGAAAGTTCGACCCTGTCGGGCGGGGAGAGCCAGCGCGTCAAAATGGTGCGCCATCTCGGAAGCTCGCTGACCGACATTACCTATGTGTTCGACGAGCCCTCGGTTGGTTTGCACCCCCACGATGTGGGGCGGCTGGCCGGGCTGATGCAGCAATTGCGCGACAAGGGAAACACGGTGCTGATCGTCGAGCACAAGCCCGACATGATCGCCATTGCCGACCATGTGGTGGATATGGGGCCCTTCGCCGGCAGCAAGGGTGGCGAGCTGGTCTATGAGGGTGATTATGCCGGGCTCTTGAAATCAGGCACGCTCACCGGCAACCACATCAACAAGCACCAGACATTTAAGGACAAGGTACGCAAACCCGATGGGGCGCTGAAGATTGCCGGAGCGAAGCTCAACAATCTCAAGGATGTTTCCGTCTCCATCCCCAAAGGCGTGCTGACCGCGGTTTCGGGCGTGGCCGGATCGGGCAAATCATCGCTGATCCAGGGCTGCCTGCCACTGGCCTATCCCGACACGATCATTATCGACCAGAACCTGGCGCGGGGTTCGCGCCGCTCCAATACGGCGACCTATACCGGCATTCTCGACGCGGTCCGTAAAGCCTTTGCCAAGGCCAATGGCGTCGAGGCGTCGCTGTTTTCGGCCAATTCCAAAGGCGCCTGCCCCGATTGCAATGGCCTCGGCGTCATCTTCACCGATCTGGCCCATCTCGACCCCATGGTCACCACCTGCGAGACCTGCGAGGGCAAGCGGTTCCTGCCCGAAGTGCTGGAGCATGAGCTGCGCGGCAAGTCCATTGCCGATGTCTATGAGATGAGCATTGGCGATGCCGTCGGCTTCTTCACCGAACCGGCCATCGCCAAAATCCTGCAGGGGTTGGACGATGTGGGGCTGGGTTATCTGACCCTTGGCCAGCCGCTGTCCACCCTCTCCGGCGGTGAGCGCCAGCGGCTCAAGCTCGCGGCCGAACTGGGCAAAAAGGGCAATATCTATGTGCTGGACGAGCCGACAACGGGTCTGCACATGAACGATGTCGATACGCTGATCGGGCTCTTTGACCGGCTGGTCGACGCGGGTTCGACGGTAATCGTCATCGAGCACAATCTCGACGTCATCTCGCGCGCCGACTGGGTGATCGACCTTGGGCCCGGCGCGGGGCATGACGGAGGCAATGTGCAGTTCGAAGGCCTGCCGGCGGACCTTGCCAAAATGAAGGCCTCGTTGACCGGGCAGCATCTGGCGGCGCGGGGATAGTTTGAAGGCGGCCCGGAAAACCGGACCGCCTTTGCTTTGCCTTTAGCCCTTCACGGCGCCGCCGGTGAGGCCAGAGATGATGTAGCGCTGCGCCAGCAAGAAGAAGGCGATGGCGGGCATGATCGAGAGGGTGAGGAAGGCGAGGATGCGGGGCCAGTCCGAGCCGTACTGGCCCTGGAACTGCATGATGCCGAGCGGCCAGGTGTACTTATCCTCGGAGTTGAGGATGATCAGCGGCAGCAGAAAGCTGTTCCAGCTGCTCACAAAGTTGAACACGCCGACCGTCGCGATGATAGGCAGGCAGAGCGGCAGCGTCACATACCAGTAGATGCGGATGTAGCCGCAATTGTCCATGCGGGCCGCATCGATCAGGTCCTTGGGCAGTTCCTTGAAGAAATTGTGGAACAGCAGCACCGCAAACGACACGCTGAACGC
>JAEYTY010000022.1 GCA_023433775.1 Pseudomonadota bacterium
GCCTGCAGGCTCGTGCCGCAGGCAATCTGCATGGTGGTGCCCGGCGTGCGCGGCGACAGGCCCGCGTCGAGCGTCGCCTCGCGGGCAATGTTGAAATCTCTGGAATGATTGATCACGGAGCCCGCAATCACCTCGTCAATCTTTTCGCCCTTGAGGCCATATTTGTCGGCAATGCCGCCGAGAACAGTCGCCAGCATGGAGAGATTGGTCTCTTCCACATAGGCCGTGCCGCCACGGGCAAAGGGAATGCGGGCCGAGCCGATAATGGCAACGCGCTTGAGTTCGGTCATATCTGTTTCCTCCTACGCGCGGCCATCGGCGCGGGCCTTCATGGGCCCACCCAGGAATGGCGCAAAGCCCGTTCCCATGATAACGCCGATATCGGCCAGTTCCGGGCTCGGCACCACGCCTTCGGCCACCACCACTTCGGTCATATCCACCAGCGGCTTCACCAGCTCGCGGCCAAGTCTGGCCAGATCGGCATGGCTGGGCACATCGCCCTTGATGGCCTTGCCCTTTTCCCATTTATAAAAGCCTTCGCCGGTTTTGCGGCCCAGCTTGCCCTCGGCAATCAGCTGCGCGAAACGGCTTTCGCCCGGCACGGAATGGCCCAGTTCGGTCGCCACCGACTTGCCGACATCAAGGCCCACCGTATCCATCAGCTCGATGGGGCCCATCGGCATCCCGAAGGCGACGGCAGCCGCATCAAGCAATTCCTTGCTCTCGCCGCGCTCCACCCGCTCCACCGCGCCCAGCATATAGGGCATCAGCACGCGATTGACCAAAAAGCCCGGCGCAGACTTCACCACAACAGGCGACTTGCCGATGGCCAGCGCAAAGCTGGCGCCGGTGCCCACCGCTTCGTCCGAATTGAACTTTGAACGGATCACCTCGACCAGCGGCAGCTGGGCCACGGGATTGAAGAAATGCAGCCCGATCAACCGGGCCGGGTCCTTCAGCACCTCGGCGATGCGCTCAAGCTCGATGGAAGACGTGTTGGTGGCCATGATGGCGCCGGGCTTCATCTTGTCCTCAAGCCCGCCAAAAATCGACTGCTTGACCTCGAGCTTTTCGACCACCGCCTCAATGATCACATCGGCGCGGGGCACGCCCTTGCCCTCCGGGTCGGGCATCAGCCGCAACATGGCCGCGTCGACCTCGCGCTTTTTCTTGTAGCGCTTCTGAAACAGCTTCTTTGCCCGGTCCAGCGCGGGCTGGATGCGCGCCATATCGAGATCCTGCAGGGTAACGCTCATGCCGCGATAGGCGCACCAGGCGGCAATATCGCCGCCCATCACGCCCGCGCCGATGACATGCACCCGCGAAAATTTCTTGCCCTTGATGCCGAGCTTTTTCAGGCTCTCAGAGAGGAAAAACACGCGGCGCAGATTGCCTGCCGTGGGCGTGCCCATCAGCGGCACAAAGCCGTCGATTTCGCCGCGGATCATCGCCTGCCAGTCATCGCCATGCTTTTCGAACAGGTCGATCAGCGCATAGGGCGCCGGGTAATGTTCCTTGCGCGCCTTCTTGCCGGCCTGTTCGCGCATTTTGCTCGCGAGATAACCCCGCTGTGGACCCTTGGCCATGATGGTCTTGGTCCAGCCCGCCACGCCTGACTTGCGCTTCGAGAGCACCGCCTTGCGGCCTTCCCATCGCAGCATGTCGCGGTGGCGCACCAGCTTGTCGACGAGATTCATGCCCCTGGCCGCGCCGGCCTTCAGCATCCGCCCGGTCAGCATGATGCCCATGGCATCAACCGGTCCGGCCTGGCGGATGGCGCGGCCCGTGCCGCCGAAACCGGGGAAAATCCCGAGATTGACTTCGGGGAAACCGATGCGGGTTTTGTCATTATTGACGGCGATGCGGTAGTGGCAGGCCAGCGCCAGTTCCAGCCCGCCGCCAAGGCAGAAGCCATGGATGCCGGCCACCACCGGCACTTTCAGGTTCTCGATCCGAGCAAACAGCGTATGGGTGCGTTTGAGCGCATCGGGCAGCACCGAAAAGTCGCTCATGGCGTCAAATTCGGAAACGTCGGCCCCGGCGATAAATCCGCCATCCTTGCCCGAGAGCAGAACCACGCCCACCAATTCGCCTGAACTGGCCAGGTCCTCAAACCGCGCCACCAGCGTTTCGAGCTCCATGATCGCTTCGCGGCTCAGCGTATTCACCGACGCGCCGGGCGTGTTGATGGTCAGCCAGCCGATCTTTTCCACATCGGTGTGGAAGCTCCAGTGCTTGGTTTCCGTTGCCTGCTGCACGATCATAATGGCTCCTCAATCCGGATCTTTGTCCGCAGGGCGGCTTTGCCGCCCAGTCCGAGTTTTTACTCCGCCGCTTCGCGGGGCGGGGATTCCTTCAGCACGTCCATTTCGAAATCATCGACATGCACGGCGCGGTTCGTGGCCTCGTCTGCCGCGCGCATAATGCCGGCCTCGTTCTCGTTAAGAACACCCGCCGCAATGGCATCACTGATCGCATCGCGGTCGAGCCGTCGCTCGATGACGCCCTTGCGCGCGGCCTTGACGAATCGGGCCTCGATTTCTTCGGCCTCCGTCACCTTGAGGAAAGCATCTTCCAGAACGCCCGTCACATCATTTGGGTCCGTCGAAAGATAGACGCCCGTGGTCAGTCGGTCGCGGAACGCGCCGGGCCGCAGCACGGCCCGCACAAAGCGGTAGTTCACCCGGTCGCTGGCGCGCTTGGCGTGACGGCCCAGCGGGAAGCAGAGGAACCGCATGGCCCAGGCAAAGAAGGGGTTGGGGAAATTCGCAAACACTTCGCCGAAGGATTTTTCCATTGAAGCAATCCGGTCGGCCATGATGGCATCGACCATTTCGCGGTCCTCTTCGATCCGGCCCTCTTCGTCGAAACGCTTCAGCGTTGCCGACATGATGTAGAGGTCCGAAAGGATATCGGCCATGCGGCCCGAAATCTTCTGCTTGCGCTTGAGCGCCCCGCCCAGAACCACCGTGGTCCAGTCCGCAACCAGCGCAAAATTCTGCGAATAGCGATGCAGCCGCCGATACCACTTGGCCATCGGCCCATCATTGGGCGACGAGGCAAAGGCACCATTGGTGAGGCCATGCAGGAAGCTGGCAACGATATTGCGCAGCATGAACTTGGCGTGACCGCTAAAGGCCGTATCGAAAGCGGAAAGCCCCGCCTTCTTGTCCTTGTTCTGCGCCGCTTGCACCTCGGCCAGCAGATAGGGATGGGCCCGCAACACGCCCTGCGCAAAGGTCATCAGCGTGCGGGTGAGGATATTGGCCCCCTCCACCGTGATCGCCACCGGCATGGATTGATAGGCGCCGAACAGATAATTGCCCGGCCCGTCCTGAATGGCGCGGCCGCCATGAATGTCGAAAGCATCGTCCATGCTGTCGCGCATGGCTTCGGTTGTCGTGTATTTGAGGAGGCCCGCAATCACCGCCGGACGCTGGCCTTCATCGACCATCGAGGCCGTCAACCGGCGCGCGGCTTCAAAGCTATAGGCTCGCTTGACCATCTCGCCGAGCGGCTCGGCCACGCCTTCCATGATGCCAACCGGAATACCGAACTGCCGGCGCACCCGCGCATAGGCGGACGTCGCGCGCAGCGTCTGCTTGATCGAAATCGAGCCGATGGCGGGCAG
This sequence comes from Pseudomonadota bacterium, assembly GCA_023433775.1. GTDB lineage: Bacteria > Pseudomonadota > Alphaproteobacteria > Rhizobiales > Devosiaceae > Devosia. The sequence continues at coordinate 3,632 of JAEYTY010000022.1, forward strand.
CGAAATGGCGCGGCCGGTGGAGAGACACTCCATCAGCATCCGCCAGCCCTGGCCGGCATAATCGGTGCCACCGATCAGGAAATCCATCGGCACAAACATGTCCTTGCCGCGCACCGGACCGTTCATGAAGGCCTGCCGAGCGGGGTAATGGCGGCGGCCGATATCGAGCCCCGGATGATCATGCGGGATCAGCGCCAGCGTGATGCCGATATCAGCGCCGCGTCCCAGGAGATTATCCGGGTCCTTCAAAATGAATGCGAGGCCCACCAAAGTGGCGATCGGCGCGAGGGTAATATAGCGCTTGTCGAAGCTGAGCCGCACGCCCAGCACTTCCTTGCCCTCATACATGCCCTTGGTGACAATACCGATATCGCGCATCCCGCCCGCATCCGATCCCGAATGTACGCCGGTCAGCGCAAAGCATGGCACTTCCTGACCATTGGCGAGGCGATGAAGATATTTTTCCTTCTGTGCCGGCGTGCCGTATTTTTCCAGCAACTCACCCGGCCCGAGCGAATTGGGCACCATGACCGTGATCCCTGCCGCCACCGAGCGGCTGGCGATCTTGGACACGATCATCGACTGCGCCTGCGCCGAAAAACCGAGGCCGCCGTGTTCCTTGGCGATCAACATGCCCAGGAAACCCTTGTCGCGCAGGAACTGCCAGAGCTCGGGGCTGAGATCGGCCCGGTTGTGGCGAATGTCCCAGTCATCGATCATCGCGCAGGCTTCGTTCGTCGGCCCGTCGAGAAAGGCTTGTTCTTCCGCCGTCAGCGTCAGAGGGCGAATTTGGGTGAGCTTGTCCCAATTGGGGCGGCCTGAAAACAGTTCAGCGTCCCAGCCGACCGTACCCGCGTCCAGCGCTTCCTGCTCGGTGCGGCTGACCTTGGGGAGGATGGATTTGACCGCGCCGTAAATGGGCACCATCACCAGCGCCAGCCGGATCGGCTTGACGCTGAGCACCAGCATGACCACGCCCAGCCCGATCAGCAACCAGTTGAACCAGCCCAACCCATAGGTCGCGCCATTCGCATTGAAATCGAGCCCGGCCAGCAGGCCGAAGCCGACAAAGGCAAGTCCCCACTGCCAAAGCGGGCTTTCGCGCAGCGCCAGCGGGGCAATGATCACAAGGCCGATTGCAACGAACAACAGGGTCACTGCTCTGTCCTCCCAGAGCGCTCCCAGGCGAATGGATTTCGTTTCGCCTGAAGGAAACGCATTACCAAAATTCGGTGCGCCTCGCTTTTGCGATGTCGCCCGTCATTCCAAAAACCCGGCCGATGCCGATTTTAGAATCAGCCCGCCTTCGCCTCGCCAAAGCCAGCATAGCCGCCCCTGCGAGAATTGTTGAAGCAAGTTTATCTCACTTTACGTATACGTCAACCTGCTTCCCAATACGGGCAACCTGTCGCAGGTTCCATCTTGAGCGCTAGCTGCGCCAGCCCAACTTCAAAAAGTTGGGCAGCGAATTGACGCTAACGTAAGCGCGTGAAATGTTTGACAACAACGACCGCCCATATCCGGAAAGGATTCGGGACCATAACCCGGCGGTCCATATCGGGAGAATGACGGCCACCAGCGGCCGCTGAGGAGGACATTTATGGCTACCAAGACCAAGGACGCACTACGCCCGTGGATTGCCAGTTATCCAGAAGGCATTTCCTGGGACGCAGAAATCGACACCACGCCTGTCCATGAACAGGTGCTTTCTGCCTGCGCCCGAAATCCCTCGGCAACCGCGCTGGATTTCCTTGGCGGCACCACCAGTTTTGGCGATCTGGCCAGGGACATCATTGCCTTTGCCGGCGCCCTGCAGCGCCAGTTCGGTGTCAAAAAGGGCAGCCGCGTCGCCATCATGCTGCCCAACACGCCCTTTTACCCCATTGCCTATTATGGCGTGCTGCGCGCCGGCGGCACCGTCGTCAATTGCAACCCGCTCTATACCGTGCCCGAACTGAGCCACATCACGGCCAATGCCGGCGCCAACATCATGATCACCCTTGATCTGCAGCAGATTTTCGAGAAGGGCGAGGCGCTCCTCGAAGCCGGCCACGTCAAATCGCTGATCGTCTGCCACTTCCCCAATGCGCTGCCGCTGGTCAAAAAGATCCTGTTCTCGGTCGCCAAGCGCAAGGACCTCGCCAAGCCACATCAATCGGCCCATGCCGACAAGCTCAGCTATTTCGACAAGATGCTGGCCCGCAACGACCAGCCCGATCCGGTCAGCATCGACCCGGAAAAGGACATAGCGGTCCAGCAATATACCGGCGGCACCACAGGCATTCCCAAAGGCGCCCTGCTCACCCACGCCAATATCTCGGCCAATATGAGCCAGATCGACAAATGGGGTGACGGGCTTTTCCTGCCGCGCTCCACTGTGGTCGCCGTGCTGCCCTTCTTCCACATCTTCGCCATGACCGTCTGCATGAACGTGCCGCTCAGCAATGGCACCCGCGTCGTCATGCTGCCGCGCTTCGAGCTCAAGGCGCTGCTCAGCCTCCTGACCCGCACCCAGGCCAATGTCTTGCCCGCCGTGCCCACGCTGCTCAACGCCGTTGCCCGCGCCGATAGTGCGACAGCCGAACAGCTGGCCAGCATCGAGGTGGCCATTTCCGGCGGCGCTGCTCTGCCCGATGAAGTGCGCAGTGCCTTTTCCAAGAAGTCCAAGGCCCTGCTTGCCGAAGGCTATGGCCTCACCGAGGCCTCGCCCGTCGTTTGCTGCGCCGCGCTCCGCAAGCCCAGCAAGCCCATGTCCATCGGCCTGCCCCTGCCCGGAACCGATATCCGCTTTGTCGATGTGGATAGCGGCAAGGTTGTCGGCATTGGCGAAAATGGCGAATTGCAGGTCAAGGGCGCGCAGGTCATGGCCGGCTATTTCGAAAATCCCGAGGCCAGCAAGGACGCCTTTATGGACGGCTGGCTGCGCACCGGCGACGTCGGCCACATGGACGAGGAGGGCTATGTCTTCCTCGTCGACCGTATCAAGGACCTAATCATCTGCTCGGGCTTCAATGTCTATCCGCGCACCATCGAGGAAGCGCTGATGACCCACGAAGCCGTCGAGGAGGTCAATGTCATCGGCGTGCCGGATGAATATCGCGGCGAGGCCCCCGTGGCCTATGTCAAACTCAAGTCCGGTCAGACGGCGACCGATGAATCGCTCAAGAAATTCCTCACCGGCAAGCTCAACAAGATCGAGATGCCCAAGCAGATCATCTTCAAGGACGCCCTGCCTAAGACCCTCATCGGCAAGCTTTCGAAGAAAGAGCTGCGTGAGGAATACGCCCAGCAACACGGAATGGCCAAGAAGTGAACCGCCCAGAATCCGACAATAAGGACCTGTTCGCCATTGCCGACCTCGCCAAGGAGTTCGGCATCTCCACCCGCGCGATCCGGTTCTACGAAACCAAGGGCCTGCTCTCACCCGAAAGGGTGGGAGCGACCCGCATTTTCCGTCGCAGGGACAGAGCCCGCCTCATACTCATCCTGCGCGGTAAACGCCTCGGCTTTTCCCTGCGCGACATTTCCGACTATCTGAGCCTTTACGACGCCGACCGGGCCCAGCAGGTCAATCTGCTGGCCGACAAGGTCGACGAACGCATCGCCCTGCTCGAGCGCCAAAGGGATGACCTCGAAACCACCATCACCGAACTGCACGAAATCAAGCGCCTGGCGCAGGACCGGTTGGCAAAGGTGGGTTGAATTTTTGTACAAACTAACGTACATAAATACGCAGGAGACCTCCCATGCGCGCCAAATCGATTTCCGACTTCCGTAAGACCATCGCCGCAGATATGGATGCGGTCGTCACCGACTACGAACCGCTCATTGTTACTCGGACAGGCGGCAAGGAGCCGGTTGTGGTGATGTCCTTGGCCGAATTCGAAGGTTGGAAGGAAACACTCCACCTCAACAGTACACGCGCCAATGCCGAGCGGCTCGCGCGGGGGCAGGCAGATTTTGAGGCTGGTAGGGGAATTGAGGCCAAGTGGCCTGAATGAAACTTCTGTTCACCGAGACAGGTTGGGCGGACTACCAATACTGGCTTTCAGGAGACGCCGAAGTCTTCGCTAAAATTCAGGCACTCCTGAAGGATTGCCGACGGTCTCCGCATAGCGGGCTTGGTAAGCCGGAGCCCCTCAAGGGCAATCACAAGGGCTGGTGGTCCCGCCGCATAACCAAAGAGCATCGGTTGGTCTACCGGTTGGAGGGGGATACGCTGTGGGTCAACCAGTGCCGCTTCCACTACGATCGCAGCTAGCGCCCGCCCCTCGGCTTCACATTCTTCACCATGAAATCCGGCTTTTTCGGTTTCACCCAGCCCTTGGGTGGTTCGCGCAGCGGTGCGTTTGAGCCCAGCCCGATCTGCCCGGGCGGCGCCTGACCGACAATGGCCTCGCTTTCGCCCTTCAATCGGGCGATTTCATCGCGGAGCGCCGCGGCCTTTTCAAAATCGAATGCCGCCGCCGCCTCGTCCATCTGCTTTTCCAGCGCCACAAGCCGCGCGTGATTGCTTCGTGATGACATGGCTCACCCCACAAATGCTTCGACATCTTCCAGCCGCGCCGCCTCATGCGCCGGTTTGTCCCAGCGTATCCGGCTGATGCGCGGAAAGCGCAGCGCCACGCCTGATTTGTGCCGTCCGCTCTTTTGCGCGCTATCGAAGGCCACCTCGAACACCAGCTCTTTCTTGACTTCGCGCACCGGCCCGAAACTGCCGATCGTATTGGCGCGGATCCACCGGTCGAGCTGCTTCAGCTCTTCGTCGGTAAAGCCGAAATAGGCCTTGCCAATGGGCACGATCTCATTGCCATTCCAGGCGCCGAATGTGTAATCCGAATAATAGGAACTGCGCTTGCCATGACCGCGCTGAGCATACATCAGCACCGCATCGACAACATTCGGATCGCGCTTCCACTTGTACCAAAATCCCTTAGGCCGCCCCGGCACATAAGGCGATGAGCGCAGCTTGATCATCACCCCTTCATGGCCATGCTCATCCGCGCCCCGCTGCCGCAAGGCGCCCAGATCATCCCAGTTTTGGAAGCTCAGCACTTCTGAAAGGTCCATCCGCGTCTGCGGATTGCGCGCGAACCAGGCCTCCAGACGCTGGCGCCGCGCCGTCCAGTCTAGCACGCGAATGTCCTCGTCGCCGTCAAACAGCATGTCATAGACCCGCACAAAGCCCGGCAGCTCTGCCATCTGCTTGGCATTGGCCACTTTACGGTTGAGCCGCTGCTGCAGGTCATTGAAGCTGCGCGCCTCGAAATCCTGCCCCACCAGCAATTCCCCGTCGAGCACCGCGCTCCCCATCGCGGCCTCCACCACATCGGGAAAGCTCGCCGCAATATCGTCGCCCGTGCGCGAAAACATCGACGCGCCATCCTTGCCCAGCACCAGTTGCACGCGGATGCCGTCCCATTTCCATTCCGCAGCAAAATCGCGTGGATCAAGCGCCGCAAAGTCGCGCGCCTCGATGGGGTTGGACAGCATGAGCGGATGAAAGCGCGCTGTGTGGTCAATGTCCGGCCGCCCCGCCTTGCCCTCCAGCCAGTCGAACAAGTCCTGATAGGGCGGCTTCAGCCCATGCCACACTTCCTCGATGGCTTGCAGGTCCACCCCGCTCATCTGCGCCAGCGCCGTTTTGGCCAGCCGCGCCGAAACCCCGATGCGCAAGGCGCCCGTCGCCAGCTTGATCAGCGCCCAGCGCTCATGGATTGCCGCCTGCGATAGCAACCTCCCGATCACCTTGGGCAATTCAGCCTTGCTGGTCTGGTTCAGCAGCGCCACCAAATCCCGCAATCGCGGCAATTCGCCCTCGCCGTGATGCGGCCAGATCAGCGCGATGGTTTCGCCGAGGTCCCCGACATAATCATAGGAGAGCGCAAACAGCGTCTCATCCACCTCGGCCAGCACGGTCTCTTTCAGCAGCGCCGGTTTGACATTGCGGATATCCATTTCGCCGGTCAGCACAGCCAGCGCCAACCCGCGATCGGGGTCCGGCACCTCGGCAAAATACTGCGCCAGCGCATTGATCTTCCGCGTCCGCGACGGGGTCAGCGCCAGAAGTTCGAGCAGGTCCGCAAACCGTCTCATGCCTCGCCCTCCCCGCCATCATCGTCCAGCCCCGGCAGCGCCAGTGGCTCCGCCTCCAGCCCCTGCTTGCGACACCAGTAAACCAGCGCATCCTCGCGCCCATGGGTCACCCAGACCGTGCTGGCCCCGCTTTCAAGAATGCTTTCATTGAGTTCACCCCAGTCGCAATGGTCCGAAATCACCAGCGGCAATTCCACCAGCGCCTGCCGTGCCCGCTGCTTGACGCTCATCCAGCCCGAGGCCTGGCACACCACGGGGTCAGGAAAGCGCCGGCTCCAGCGGTCGCGAATTGCGGACGGCGGCGCGATGACGATCTGTCCCGCCATCTCGGCCTTGGACATGCCCGTCGCCGGCAGCAATTGACCCAGCGGAACACCCAGCTCTTCATAAAGCGCGCAAAGCCGGATCATCGCGCCATGGAGATAAATCGGTCTGTCCCATCCGGCGTCGCGCAATAGCGCAATCACCCGCTGCGCCTTTCCCAGTGCATAACACCCGATGAGATGACACCGCTCGGGCTGGTCAGCGACAGATTTCAATAGCCGCGCGATTTCCGCCTGCGGCAGCGGATGCTGAAAAACCGGTAGCCCAAATGTCGCCTCGGTGACCAGCAGGTCGCAGGCGACAGGTTCAAAAGCCTGAGCCGTCCGGTCCGGCAGCCGCTTGTAGTCGCCCGTCACGACAACACGCTGCCCTTCAGCCTCGATACACACCTGCGCCGAACCCAGAATATGGCCCGCTGGATGGAGGCTCACGACAGCGCCGTCCATCCGCAGCCGCTCACCAAATGGCAGCGCCTCAAAACGCCTGGCGCAATCTTCGCCATAGCGAACCTTCATGATCTCGATTGTGTCCGGCGTCGCCAGAACAGCACCATGGCCGCTCCGCGCATGGTCCGCATGGCCATGGGTGATGATCGCGCGTGGCTTTGGCTCACCCGGATCGATCCAGGCGTCGATGGCAGGAACATAGAGATCGCGGTTGATGATCGGCTTGGTCATGAGACAATCAACGCCAGCGGCACGAAGCCGGTTCAGCCCGGCGCGCCTAATTCGTCATCTATGGCAGCCCGTGCTGACAACACATGTCACCAGCACCACGAGAAACCTATTCGGCGGCCTCGATCTCGGGCGTCACGCCGACGCCAAAGGCATCGACCCGGCCCACCGGCGCCTGCATCAATTGCTCAAGCGAAAACGGCGCATCCGGCGCCTGAATACTCGTCGCGCTGATCAACTCCCCCGCCCGCTGCGGCGCGCGGCTGATCGGGATGACGGCGCCGGCGACTTCAAGCAGCCGGATCTGCCCCAGCCCCTGATAAGGCGGGCGGAGCATCGCTGCCGCATCGGTGCCCAGCAGCGGATCGGCCACCGCAATGGTCACCGCGCCGCCGCGATAGAAATTGCGGATCGGCTGGCTGAGATAGAACGCCACCTTGTCCGATCCGGCTGTCGCCAGATGAATGCCGTCATCCTTGCGCATCCGCGCATTCTGCCCGTTTACATCCGGACCCTGGCTGCTATAGCGCCCGTCTTCGCCCAGGAACCGCTCATAGATATCGAGAAATTCCGCCCCGCCCGAAAAGGCCGCGAGCTTTTGCAGGGCGCTGATCTGCGTCATCGCCGTCGAATAATCGGTCTTTGACATGGGCGGCAGCCCCACCCAGACCACGGGCTTGCGCGCCGCCCGCAGGCTGCCGAGAAACCGGTTGAGCCGCGACTGATATTCCGCCCGCCACTCATCGCTCAGCGCCGGATAGGTCCGGCCGTTGACCTTCATTTCCTGCCGGTCATTGATGCCGATAATGACAATGGCGAGGTCAAAGGTGTCCGCCGCGATCTGCTCATTGATCGCCGCGTTCCAGTCGAAATAATCGTCGCGCACAAAGCCCGATGAACCGACGCCCTGCCCGATCACCACCAGATTGGGGTCCTCGGCATAATAGCGCTCCAGCGCCTTGCTGAGATCGACCGCCATGGAATCACCAAAGACGGCCAGCCGCGTTGCGCCCGGCGCCTTTTCCACGGCAGGCACCGGCGGTGGCAGGGCGGCTGCGGGGGCTGCGCGGCGCGGCTGAGCCTGCGGCGCCGGTGCGGGCGCCGGCTCTTCGCCAAACAGCAGGTCGAACAGCGTGCGCCGCCGTTCTTCCTGCGCCACCACAATGCGCTCTTCAGCCTGCGCGAGAGCCGGGGCGACATCCACTGTCACCACCAATCCCACCAATATGGCCAGCAAAAGCCGCTTCATTGCAGAGGTCCCGATTGCGCGCCGCTCTTCTACCAGAGCCGCCAGGGCAAGGCCATGCCGCTCAAGCGGGCGTTATCGCGTTGCTGCCATCAGCGCATCATAGGCCGCCCGCGTCACGAAGCCATCGGCCACCTCGCCCCGCGCCGCCTGAAACTGCGCATAAGCCGCCTGGCTGATCGGCCCGACCCGCCCATCGACAATGCCATTGTAGAGGCCGAGCTTTGTCAGCGCTTCCTGAATGGCAATCCGCTGCCTGAGATCAGGAAACTGCGTATCGCGGGGCCATGACGTCGCAAAAGCCCCGCCGCCCTTCAGCCTGTCGGTCAGGTGCGCCACCGCCATCACATAGCTGTCGGAAAAATTATAGCCCTTGAGGACGAGATAGTTGGCCGTCATCAGAAATTTCGGCCCGTCCTTGCCGGCCGGCACATAGAGGAAGACCGGCAGGTTGAGATCGCCAAACTGCCGCCCCGCCACCCGCGTCACCCCGCGTTCGGCAAAGAACTGCACCGGGCGCAATTGCTCACGTGTCGCCAGCAGATAATCAAAGCCCACCGGCAGCTCGACCTCAAAACCCCAGTCGAGCCCGGTCTGATAGCCCATGTCCCGCAAAAGCACGGCGCTCGTCGCCAGCGCATCGGCCAGCGATCCATGCAGGTCCAGCCGCCCATCGCCGTCGCCATCCGTGCCATGGGCAATGACATTGCTCGGATTGACCTGCAAATGCCCGATGGCCCCGGCCCATGAACCCACAGGCGACACCCCGCCATTGGCCTCGGTCAGCCGCAAAGCCGCAAAGAGATCGGCCTTGTCCTCGGCAAAGCGCGTGCGCCTCTGATAGCTCACTGTCGCCAGCGCCGGCACGATGGGGCGGATCAACCTGTCATTGCCCAGCACCGCGCCATAATCGGTCTCAATGCCCCAGATCGCGCCCAGCACATAGGGATCAACGCCATAGCGCGCGCCGACAGCGGCAAAAAGATCGCTGTTCCGCGCCATCGCCGCACGCCCGCGTTCGATGCGTCCGCTCGTCACCCGCGCGTCGAGGTACTCCCACACCGGCGTCGTGAATTCGGGCTGCGTCTCGACCAGATTGGGCACGCGCGGATCGGGCTTGAAGCCCGTCATCACACTGTCATAGGTCGCCGCGCTCACCCCATTGGCCAATGCCTCGCTGCGCAATTCGGCAATGAAATCCTCAAAGCTGCCCTGCGGCTGCGCCAGCGCGGGGCCGGACAACAGCATTAGCAGCAGGAGAATGAGGATGCGCATGGCGAACTTTCGGTTCAGCGGTTGCGGGTCTGCAGATACCGCTCCCATTCATAGGCCGTTTCAACGATCTCGTTGAGATCGTCATGCTTGGGCACCCAGCCCAAAAGCGCGCGCACCTTTTCCCCCGTCGCGGTGATCGAAGCCGGATCGCCGGGACGGCGCGGTCCCTCATCGGCGCGGAAATTCACGCCCGACACCGATCGCACCGTCTCCACCACTTCGCGCACCGAATAGCCCTGGCCATAGGCACAATTGAGCGTGGTGCTTTCCCCGCCCGCCCGCAAATGCTTGAGCAGCAGCGCATGGGCGGCGATAAGATCGGTCACATGGATATAGTCGCGGATACAGGTGCCGTCCGGCGTCTCATAATCGGTGCCGAAAATGTCCATTTTCTCGCGCTGGCCCAGCGCGGCCTGGCACGCCACCTTGATCAGATGCGTCGCCTGCGGCGTTGATTGCCCCGAGCGCTTGCCGGGGTCTGCACCCGCCACGTTGAAATAGCGCAAGACGCCATAGGTAATGTCATGGGTCGCGGCCACATCGGCCAGCATCCATTCGGTCATCAGCTTGGATCGGCCATAGGGCGACATGGGATTGAGCGGCGTGTCTTCCACCACGGGCGCCAGCCCCGTCATGCCATAGACGGCAGCGGTCGATGAAAAGACGAAATGCTTCACCCCGCCCTTCACCGCCGCCTCGATCAGGTTGCGCGATGTGGCGGTATTGTTCCCGTAATATTTGAGCGGATTAGTGACCGATTCCGGCACCACGATGGACCCGGCGAAATGCACGATTTCGCGAACCGAATATTTCTCGATCAGCCGCAGCACATTGTCGATGTCGCCGGCATTGCCCGTCTCGAAACGCGCGCGCCCGTCAATGGCCCAGTCGAAGCCGGTGACGAGATTGTCGAGCACAACCACCTCTTCACCGGCATCAGCCAGTTCCAACACCATGTGGCTACCGATATAACCGGCTCCGCCCGTCACCAAAACGGTCATCGCGACCCTCTTCCAAACGTCAACTCTGTCTCATTGCAACGATATGTGGCAGATGTTGATTTAGCTTTACAATTGCCGCTCATAACACCCTCGGGGGAATTGCTCAGTGTCCAAACGCGTTCGTACTGCCGTATTTCCGGTTGCTGGTCTCGGAACCCGCTTTTTGCCGGCCACCAAGGCCATGCCAAAGGAAATGCTGACAGTTGTGGATCGTCCCCTCATCCAATATGCGGTGGATGAAGCGCGCGAAGCCGGCATTGACCACTTCGTCTTCGTCACCGGCAGCAACAAGGGCGTCATCGAAGATCACTTCGACCGCCAGTTCGAGCTCGAAGCGACCCTCGAAGCGCGCGGCAAGACCGAGGAACTCGCCGAATTGCGCAAAGACCTGCCCTCGGCCGGCCGCACCAGCTTTACCCGCCAGCAGGAGCCGATGGGCCTGGGCCACGCCGTCTGGTGCGCCCGCGACATCGTGGGTGACCAGCCCTTTGCCCTGCTCCTTCCGGACATGATCTTTCAGGCCAAGCCCGGCGTGCTTCGCCAGATGATGGATGCCTACGAAGAAACCGGCGGCAATGTCATCGGCGTCGAGGAATGTTCCTGGGACGATGTTTCGTCCTATGGCCTCGTCACCCGCGGCGAAGGCCCCGACAATGGTTTCAGGATCGAGGGCATGGTCGAAAAGCCCAAGCGCGAAGACGCGCCGTCCAACCTCTTCATTTCCGGCCGCTATATCCTGCAGCCCGAAATCTTCTCCCTGCTCGCCGAGCAGACTAAGGGCGCGGGCGGCGAAATCCAGCTCACCGACGCCATGCAATTGCTGATGAAGGAACAGCGCTTCTCCGGCGTCAAATACGAAGGCAAGGTCTTCGATTGCGGCTCAAAGCTCGGCTTCCTGACTGCCAATGTTGTCTTTGCCCTCGACCGCAAGGATATCCGGCCCGGCTTTCTCTCCGAATTGCGCAAGCTTGATCTCGAAGACCAGCTCTAGCGCTTCGGCTTTCAGCGCTTGAGGGTCACGCCCAGCGTAACACTGTGCGAATCCAGCACGCCGGAACTCGAATTGTCGCGATGCGCAAAGCCGTAATCGGCCGAGATCGCGGTATGGTCATTGACCTTGTAATCGGCCCCCGCGCCCAGCCCATGGCGCCGCTCGGTTTCGCCGCTGCCTTCAAACAGCGACAGGCCCCAATTGGCCGAAGCCCGCAGGCGCAGCCACGAATTGACCGTGTAGTCGGCACTGGCCTTCGCTACATGCTCGACCTTGGCCGTGCCGGCAGCATCGGCACCCGGCGGCGAAATCGTCGTGCTGAGACCTGCTGTCAGGCCCAGCGTCGGGTCAGGCCGATAGGTCACGCTGGCATCGTAGAGCCGCGTCGTGACGCTACCCAGCGCAGCATCGTCAAACACATAATCGCCCACGCCCACCGACGCCGTGGCCGAGAGGACACTGTTCCAGTTTCCGGTGACGCCCGCCCGCAATTCGCGCTGCGTTCCGTCCTGCCGCCGCATCAGACTGGCCGAAGGCAGGTCGAAGAGGTCGCGTCCGATCGTGCCCTCGCCGAACACCTCGAAGATCGGCGTCATCTGATAGCCCACCCTGAGGCTGGCTTCCGTCGCCCAGTAATTCTGGTCCGAATTGTCGGTGATCCCCGTCAGCACGCGTTCGCTGGGGCTATAGATCGTCCGCGTCGCTTCGCCCGCGATCCCGACATTGAACCGGCCGAATTGCCGGTCGATACCCGCGCCCAGCGTACCGGTGACGATGCGCGGCGGCCTGATGACCTGTGCCGAACTGCCCGGCAGGCCCGGCAATTCCTGCGACAATGTCAGCGCTGCATTCCCCGTGACATTGGTCACGCTATCAATCGGCGCCGTGCCCGAAATCCCCAGCCGCAGACCCGACAATTCGATATCGCCGCCGCTGCGCTGCGCCAGGTCCGCGCCGCCATTGAGCCGCAGATCGGCGCGCTGCCCGTCATGCACGGCCGTGAATTCCGGGGTCAGCGTTTTGACAAAGCTGCTGCCCTGATTGGTATGGGTATAGGCGCCCTTGAGGCCTACGGACCAGTCGATATCAAACAGCGGATGGCCCGGCTCGACCGGCACACCGAATTCTTTAGGCACGGGCGCGGCAGGATAAAGCCCCGGCTGCAGGCGCTCTTCATTGAGGGGTTTCATGACGCCGGCGGACGGGTCGGCCAGCACCGGCCCGGCGGCGACGGTTCCGGCCAGCAACGCAATGATAAATTTGCGGAAATGCCGCCCGGCCAAAAGTCTGCTCCGCCTGAAAGTGCTGGCGGTTCAGTCGGATGAAGCCAGCTTATGCCCAAACGGGCGCTTACCCAATCCTTTCAGCTTATGGTTAATGAACCCTTGCCCGCAGGCTATTTCCGGCTGCGACAGAAGGGTTTAGTAGGGCCGGACGGCCTCAACCCTGAGTACGGCAGCGTCACTGCCGATAATCCGCACGCGCTGCCCCGCCGGCAGGTCTGGCCCGGCAATCCGCCAGATCGTGTCCCCCAGCGCCAGCCGGCCAAAGCCGCCCACAATGGGCTCATTGAGCACAGCCTCCTGCCCGACAAAGCTCTCGCCCCGCCGGTTGAGAAAGGGCCGGTCCGAGCTTTCCCCGCGATTGCGGGTAAACCGCACCCAGACGAGAATGGAGACCAGCGAGAGGGCACCAAACACCAGCCATTGCAGGGGCCATTCCAGCGGCTGGAAAAACACCAGCCCGCCTGTCAGCACTCCGGCAATGCCCATCCAGAGCAGGTATCCGCCGGGCACCACCAGTTCCAGCGCCAGCAGGATCAGCCCGGCAATAATCCAGGCCCAGGCGGCATTTTGCGCGATGAAATCGACGACGCTCATTCGAGCCTCCCTGGCTTATGCCTGATCCGGCGCGCGCCCTGCTGCGGGTGGCCGGTTTGTCGGGCGCGTTGGGGCCGGAGCCGGTGCAGCAGGCCGCTCGCCGCCAAAGGTCTCCCGGGCAATCTCGGCAATGCCGCCAATGGCCCCGATCACGCTCGACGCCTCAACCGGCAGCATCAGGATTTTCTGGTTGGGCGAGGTCGCAATCCCCTCCAGCGCCTTGATGTAATTATTGGCGACGAAATAGTTGATCGCCTGCACATTGCCCGAGGCAATGGCGTCGCTCACCATCTGCGTTGCCTTGGCTTCGGCCTCTGCCGAACGCTCGCGCGCCTCGGCGTCGCGGAAGGCGGCTTCGCGACGACCTTCGGCTTCCAGAACCTGCGCCTGCTTTTCGCCCTCGGCCTTGAGAATGGCCGCCTGCCGCCGACCTTCGGCCTCAAGAATTGTGGCCCGCTTCTCGCGTTCGGCCTTCATCTGCCGACCCATGGATTCAACCAGGTCCCGCGGCGGATCAATATCCTTGATTTCGATACGGGTGATCTTGACGCCCCAGGGCGACACCGCCGTATCCACCACGCGCAAAAGGCGCTCGTTGATCTCGTCGCGATGGCTCAGCAGCTCGTCGAGATCCATCGAGCCCATCACCGTACGAATATTGGTCATGGTGAGGTTAAGAATAGCGTTTTCGAGGTTCGACACTTCGTATGCTGCAGCAGCGGCATCCAGGATCTGATAAAATGTGACACCATTGGCGGTGATCGAGGCATTGTCTCGCGTGATCACTTCCTGATGGGCGACATCGAGCACCTGCTCCATCACATTGATGCGCTTGCCGATGCTGTCGATGAATGGGACGATAAGATTGAGGCCCGGCTTCAGCGTCCGCGTATATTTTCCGAAGCGCTCGATGGTATAATTATAGCCCTGCGGCACGGTCTTGGCGCCGGCAAACAGCACCAGCACCAGCAGCACGCCCAGAACGAGCAGCGTTACGCCCAACCCGTCGAGATAAACGCCGTCAAAGATTTCCATCGCCGATTCTCCTCACACTCGGGGGCAATCTAGGCAGACGCCCTGCCCGTGGCAATCTGACGGGCTTACGCCCTCAGATCGGCCCATTCCGGGTGCCGGCGAAACTGCGCCACCACATAGGAGCAGACCGGCGTGATCTTGAACCCCTGTTCGCGGGCGTCGCTGATGGCCGCATTGACCAGCATCATGGCGATGCCGCTCCCCTCGAATTCTCTGGGCACGCCGGTATGGGTGATCACCATCGGCCCGCCCTCGCTCATCGAATAGGTCATTTCCGCTTCGGCGCCCGGCGCCAGCGCAATCACATAGCGGCCCCGCGTCGGGCCCTCTTCGCGCTGCACCCGAAGTTCTGTATCGCTCATGGCCGGCTCCTGTTTTGCGTCTGTGTATCTGAAAGTGGTGTACGCAACCCCCTCCGGCAAGCCCCGATTGACACGGCCCGCCCAAGGGCCAACCCTTGCGCGGTCAAATCGCCGAGGTTGCCCCAATGAGCCTGCCCATCCATCACATGATTTCCGCCGGTCCGCGCCCCGTCGCGCCCTTTTCCCATGCCGTCGAGGCTGATGGCTGGGTTTTCGTCACCGGCCAGATGCCGACCGATCCCGCCGCGCCCGATGCGCCCTTGCCTCAAGGCATCGAGGCCCAGACCAGACAGGTCATGGCCAATCTGGCAACCGTTCTGGGCGGCATTGGCCTCACCTTCGAAAATGTCACCATGGCCCGCATCTATCTCACCGCCTTCGAGCGTGACTATGCGGCGCTCAACACCCTCTGGCCGAGTTTCTTCGCGCCGGGACACCTGCCCGCCCGCACCACAATCGGCGTCACGGCCCTCGCCGTTGGCGCGCTGGTCGAGATCGACCTCGTCGCGCGCCGGCCCTAAAAACAAAAAGGCCCGGGGTCGCCCCCGGGCCTCCAATATTCGGTTGTCCGACCGATTAGTCGAACTTGATGTACTTTTCGCGGGCGGCGAGGAAGGGCATGTCGGTGCCTTCCGTGCGCTGGCGCAGCAGGTTGAAGGCGGAAACGAAGCTTTCGGCCACTTCCTTGGTGTTGGCGTCGCCGCCTTCACGAATTTCCGAGATCAGTTCCATCGATGCCTTGGCGCCGGCTTCGAGGATTTCCTCGGGGAAGCGGCGGACAGTGACGCCATGTTCGTTGACCAGCGCATTGAGAGCGCGCGGGTCATTGGCATACATGTCCGAAGCAACGTCGTCATAGGAGGCCTGGGCGCACATCCGGACGATCTGCTGCAGGTCTTCCGGCAGGGCCTGGAACTTGGCCTTGTCGACCACGATTTCGGTGGCCAGGCCCGGCTCGACGAAGCTGGGGAAGTAGTAGTTCTTGGCGATCTGGTAGAAGCCGAGCGCCAGGTCGTTATAGGGACCGACGAATTCGGCAGCATCGAGCGTACCGGACTGCAGCGCGGCGAAGATTTCGCCGGCAGCAAGGTTGGTCACCGAAGCGCCGAGCTTGGCCCAGACCTGCCCGCCCAGACCCGGGGTGCGGAAACGCAGGCCCTGGATGTCGGCAACGCCGGTCAGTTCATTGCGGAACCAGCCGCCGGCCTGCGTGCCGGTATCACCCGACAGGAAGCCCTGCAGGCCGAACTGGTCATAGATCTTGTCCCACAGTTCCTGGCCGCCGAGATAGCGCACCCAGGCAGTGAGTTCGCGGCTGGTCATGCCGAAGGGCACACCGGTGAAGAAGCTGAGGCCCTGGCTCTTGTTCTGCCAGTAATAGGGGGTGCCATGGCTCATTTCGGCCGAGCCGTCGATCACGGCGTCCAGCGCCTGCAGGCCGGGCACCATTTCGCCGGCAGCAAAGAGCTGCACGGTCAGGCGGCCACCCGAAGCGGCGGTGATGCGGTCAGCCAGGTTCTGCGCGCCAACGCCGAGACCGGGGAAATTCTTTGGCCAGGTGGTGACCATGCGCCAGGTGATATTGCCCTGGGCAATGGCCGGCGTGGCCAGACCGGCAGCAGCCACGGTTGCGCCAACCGCCGACACGCCGGCGGACTTGAAGAACTCACGTCTTTTCATACTGTCCTCCCAGACAGGTTGCGGGAACGGTTCGGCCATCCCCCGAATATTTTGGCTCACCATCGACCGAAGGCAGCCAGCGCTGACTCGCGCGCTCATATACTCAACCGCTACCGGCCCCGCCTGTCCAGTGGGCGCAATGAAGGTCCGGGCAATTCCCCCGCGCAGCTACCCACTACTACGCAAGGAAGCGCGATATTTTGTGCTAATAAGGAACCCGTCACTGGAGCCCAATGGCGATGAACCTTCGTACCAAGATCCTGGCCCTGTCCGTGCTGCCGCTGCTGCTGGCCATTCTGGCCATCACGGCGCTGGTGACCTCGCAATCCACCCAGCTTGCCCGCGCCAGCATTGCCACCTTCGAGCAGAACCTGCTCAAGGCCAAGGAAAACGAGCTGCTCAATCTCACCAATATGGCCGTCTCCGCCATTTCGGAGATCTATGAAGCTGCCGGCCCCGATGACGATGACGCCAAAGAGCAGGTGCGCGAAATCCTCTCCCGGCTCGACTACGGCCCCGATGGCTATTTCTTCGCCTATGACTATGACGGCGTGAACATCGTCCACCCGCGCCAGACCTTCCGCCATGGCCAGAACTGGCTCGATCTCACCGACCCGGACGGCAATCGCGTCATCTACAATCTCATTGAGCGGGCCCGCGAAGGCGGGGGCCTGCATCAATACAAGTGGGACAAGCCCTCCGCCGGCGTCATCGCCGACAAGCTCTCCTTCGCCGTGGGCCTTGAGAAATGGCGCTGGATGCTGGGTACCGGCGTCTATCTGGACGATGTCTTCGCCCAGACCGCCGCCGCCGAGGCCGACCTGCGCTCCAATATTGACCGCACCTTCGTCTTCGTCGCCGCCATCACCGTGCCCATCGTCGTTGCCGTCTTCCTCGCCAGCTTCCTCATCACCATGCGCGAGCGGCGCCTCGCCGATAATCGCCTCAAGGAACTCACCCAGCGCGTAATCGATACCCAGGAGGAGGAGCGCGCCCGTATTGCCCGCGAGCTGCATGACGGCATTTCCCAGTCCATGGTCGCCGCCCGCTACATGCTCGATCTCGCCGCCGCCAAGGTGCGCAATGGCGCCCCCGACGCCTCCGAAGTCATCGAGCGCGGCGCCACTGGCCTCAACACCGCCATCAAGGAAGTGCGCCGCATCTCCCACGATCTCCGCCCCGGAATGCTCGACGATCTGGGCCTCACCGCGGCCCTTGAAGCCCTCACCGACAGCTTTGCCGAACGCACCGGCATCACGGTCGAACTCAAATCCGTCGCCTTCAAAAACATCATGCAGCCCGAGGCCAAGACCGCGCTTTATCGCGTGGCGCAGGAGGCTCTCACCAATATCGAGCGCCATGCCAATGCCACCCATCTGCGCATGATCATCACCAGCAGCGGCGGCGGCCCGCAGATGCTGATCGAGGATAATGGCCAGGGATTTGAAGGCCTACCTGCCCGCCGCCGGCGTGCCGATGGGGGCCTGGGGCTGCGCAATATGCAGGAGCGCATGGAGCATTTCGGCGGCTCGCTCGAGGTCCGCACCTCCTCAAAGGGCACGACGCTCCGCGCCCGCCTGCCAAAATCGATCTACCTCACCCAGCAGGCCGAGCTGACCCCCGCATGAGCATCCCTGCCCCCATCCGCATCATCATCTGCGACGATCATCCGCTCGTGCTCGAAGGCATCCGCTCTGTCGTCGAAACCTATGACCATATCGCCGTGATTGGCGCCGTCGGTTCCGCCAGGGACGCGCTGGCACTGGCCGAGCAGCAGGCCCCCGATGTGGTGATGATGGACATCAACATGCCCGAACTCAGCGGCCTCGACGCCATCGAGCTCTTCCGCGAGCGCCTGCCGCGCACGCGCCTTTTGATGCTCTCCATGCATGATAGCCGCGAATATATCTCCACCGCCGTCATGCATGGCGCCTCGGGCTATATTCTGAAGGACGTCTCGACCAGCGAGATCATCGCCGCCATCGAAGCCGTTGCCGCGGGCGGCACCTATTTCTCCTCCGGCGTCGCCGACGCCATCCTGCACAAATCCGGCAAGGCCAGTGCCAGTATGCCGCTGACCACCCGCGAGCAATCCGTGTTGCTGCTGCTGGCACGCGGCAAGTCCAACAAGGATGTCGCTGCCGATCTCGACATTTCCGTGCGCACCGTGGAAACGCACCGCAAGCACATCAAGAAAAAGCTCGGCATCGGCACCACGGCCGGCCTCACCCGCTATGTCATCGACAATGGCCTGATCGGTCCCGAAGGCTGAAAAAGCAAAGGCCCGGGAAATCCCGGGCCTTCTGTCATTGCGCAATCGCTGCTTATTTGTAGATCACGCTGGGCAGCCAGGTGATTAGCTGCGGGAACACAAACAACAGCACCAGCGCCAGCAGTTGCAGGATCACGAAGGGCACCGCCCCGCGATAGATCATCCCGGTTGATACCGCCTTGCTCGCCACCCCGCGCAGATAGAACAGCGCAAAGCCGAAGGGCGGCGTCAGGAAGCTGGTCTGCAGGTTCACCCCGACCATGACACCAAGCCAGATCGGATTGACGTCCAGCGCCAGCAGCACCGGGGCGGTGATCGGGATCACGATGAAGATGATCTCGAATGTGTCGAGGATGAAGCCGAGCAGGAACATGATCAGCATGACCACGATCATCGCGCCGATCGCGCCGCCCGGCATGGATGACAGGAATTCATGCACCAGATTGTCGCCGCCCATCATGCGGAAGACGATGGAGAACACCGCCGCGCCGAACAGGATGATGAACACCATCGAGGTGATGGTCGCCGTCGAGATAACCACCTGGCGCAGGATGGCCGGCGTCAGCTTGCCGCGCAGCAGCGCCAGCACCAGCGCGCCGACCGAACCCACCGATGCCGCTTCCGTCGGCGTGGCAATGCCGCCCAGGATCGAGCCCAGCACCGCCACGATCAGCAGCAGCGGCGGCAGAAGAGCCACGGCCACTTCGCGCATCAGCCCGGCCCGCTCCGCTTCCGGCACCGGCGTTGCCGGGCAGGATTTAGGATCGAAGATCGCCTTGTAGATCATGAAAGCCGCATAGAGCCCCACCAGCAGCAGGCCCGGAATGATCGCCCCGGCAAACAGCGCGCCCACCGACACCGGCTCGGGCGCGAAATTGCCCTTCTGCATCTGCACCTGGGCATTGATGCCCGAAAGCATGTCGCCCATGAAGATCAGCACGGTCGAGGGCGGAATGATCTGGCCCAGCGTGCCCGAGGCGCAGATGACGCCTGTGGCCAGCTTGGGGTCATAGCCTGCCCGCATCATGGCCGGCAGTGAAATGAGGCCCATGGTGACCACAGTGGCGCCGACAACGCCGGTCGACGCCGCCAGCATGGCGCCCACGAGAATGACCGACAGGCCCAGCCCGCCGCGCAGATTGCCGAACAGCTTGCCCATGGTTAGCAGCAATTGCTCGGCAATGCCGCTGCGCTCCAGCATCACGCCCATGAAGATGAACAGCGGCACCGCCACCAGCACTTCATTGGTCATCAGCCCGAAATAGCGTCCGGCCAGCGAACCGTAATTGGAGGGGTCATAGATGCCCAGCCACCAGCCGATAAGGCCGAAGATCAGAGCCGTTCCCGCGAGCGAGAAGGCAACGGGAAAACCCAGCATGAGGACGCCGATGACGCCCAGAAACATCAGTCCGGCGAGAATTTCGCCAAGCAATACGGGATCCATCAGGCGGGTTCCTCGGCGTCTTTGGCGCCATAGCGCAGGTCATTGGGCAACAGGTCTTCGCGGTTCGCCAGCACCAGCACGGCGCGCGCCGCCATGGCCAGGCCCTGCAAGGCAACCAGCACGGCAAAGACGAGAACAAAGCTTTTGAGGATGAAGAGCCCCGGCATTCCGCCGATATTGGAAGAGCCCTCGTGATAGCTCCAGGACCGGGCCACCGCAGTCCAGCCCACGGTCCAGACCACATACATGAAGGGCAGCAGGAACAGGAAAACACCGATCAGGTCGGCAATTGCCTTCCGCCGCACCGAAGCGGGCCGATAGAAAATATCCACCCGCACATGGTCATCGCGCAACAGCGCAAAACCCGCGACGCCGGTGAACATCGCCCCCGCGATCCACACATAAAGGTCCTGCACCCACAGAACCGATACGTGGAAGAAATATCGCTGTACCACCACGGTGAAGCACACCAGCACGCAGGCCAGCGCCAGCCAGGCCAGCACCTGACCGATTATCCAGTTCAGTCCGCCCACCGCGCGGACGAACATCGCCAAAGCGCCCATGTTCCACTCCTCCTGCCCCGCATTTCTTAACACTGCGGTTACTGGACGGATAGGGCAGGAACGGTTCGCCGCACAATGGCTCTTCGGGCCATTTGCAATGCAAATCGCACCAATCCCCGCAAAAGTGGGTAGGTGGTCAGACCCCTTTGCGGGGCTGCGGCGCGTTGCGGGGTGGAATGTCGTTGGAATAGATATTGTGCGGCCCGACCTTGTTTATGTCGCGTTCGCCGCACAGGGCCATGGTGATGTCGAGCTCGCGCCGGATGATCTCCAGCGCCCGCGTCACGCCCGCCTCGCCGCCGGCGCCCAGCCCCCAGAGAAAAGCGCGTCCGATAAAGGTCCCCTTGGCGCCCAGCGCCATGGCCTTCAGCACATCCTGCCCCGAGCGGATGCCGCCATCGAGATAAACCTCGGTCTGGCTCCCCACAGCATCGACAATTTCGGGCAATACCCGCACCGAGCTTGGCGCGCCGTCAAGCTGCCGCCCGCCATGGTTGGAGACGATAATGCCGTCCGCGCCATGCGCCACCGCCGCCTTGGCATCCTCGGGGTCCAGCACGCCCTTGACGATCACCGGCCCACCGAACCGCTCCTTCACCCAGGCAATTTCCTTCCAGGACAAGGCCGGATCGAACTGGCTCGCCGTCCAGGCCGAGAGCTTGGAGAGGTCCCCCGCGCCGTCCACATGGCCCACAATATTGCGGAATGTGTGCCGCTTCGTACCCAGCATCTGCATCGCCCAGCGCGGCTTGCGCGCCATTTCGAACACAAAACGCGGCGTGAACTTTGGTGGCGCCGACATGCCATTGCGCAGGTCCTTGTGCCGCTGCCCCAGCACCTGCAAATCCATGGTCAGCACCAACTTGGAACACTTGGCCGCCTTGGCCCGGTCGATCAGCCGCTCGATAAAGCCCCGGTCGCGCATCATGTAGAGCTGGAACCAGAAGGGCGCGGAGGTATTTTTAGCCACATCCTCGATCGAGCAGATGCTCATGGTCGAGAGGGTGAACGGCACGCCGAATTTCTCCGCCGCCCGCGCCGCCTTGATCTCCCCATCGGCACTCTGCATTCCGGTGAACCCGGTCGGCGCCAGCGCCACCGGCATCGAGGCCTGCTCGCCGCCAAAGCTCGACGCGAGGCTGCGCCCTTCCATATTCACCGCCACGCGCTGGCGCAGCAGGATTTTCTTGAAGTCCTCTGCATTGGCCCGATAGGTGCTTTCGGTCCAGGCGCCGCTATCGGCATAGTCGAAAAACTGCTTGGGCACCCTGCGGCGCGCCTCGGCCATCAACTCGTCAATGGTCAGGAATTTGTCGAGCTTGCCCATGGCCATTCTCCCCGTCTTAGGCTGGCCTAACAACTAACATGTTAGTAGTCAATGCGGCGTGTCGGAGCGCCGGTTCACCACTAAAGTGGCAAAGATCACGACAAAGCCGAACACCACCATGCCGCCCGCCAGCACATGCGCCTTGTCCCATTCCAGCCGCTCGACGAAATCGTAGATGGCGATGGATAGCACCTTGGTC
The DNA here is from genome assembly GCA_023433775.1 of Pseudomonadota bacterium. Classification (GTDB taxonomy): domain Bacteria; phylum Pseudomonadota; class Alphaproteobacteria; order Rhizobiales; family Devosiaceae; genus Devosia. The sequence goes on from JAEYTY010000022.1 coordinate 26,001, forward strand.
TGCCCCGGAATATTGCCCCCGATCATCAGCACCACGCCGAATTCACCCATCGTATGGGCAAAGGTCATGATGGCCCCGACAAGATAGCCGGGCCGGGCCAGCGGCAGCGCCACGCGGAAAAACCGCTGCCAGCGCGACGCCCCCAGCGTATCGGCCACCTCCAGCACTTCGCGTTCAATGGCCGCAAAACTATTGCGCAATGGCTGCACCATGAAGGGCAGCGAGGCGATCACCCCGCCGATCACCAGCCCGGCAAAAGAAAAAGCCAGCGTCCGTGCACCCCAAAGCCCCGCCACCATCCCGCCCGGTCCATTCGGCCCCAGCGCCAGCAGCAGGTAGAAGCCCAGCACAGTCGGCGGCAGCACCAGCGGCAGCGTCACCACTGCCCCCACGACATCCCGTCCCCGCCCCCTGCCATGCGCCAGCCACCACGCAACCGGCGTCGAAATGACAATCAGGATCAGCGTGACGCAGAGCGCCAGCGCCAGCGTCAGGCTGATTGGAGAAATGAGCGGTGAAAAGTCCATCAGGGAACAGAATAGCCCGCCGCCTCGATCACCGCCACAGCGTCATCGGACTTGAGGAATCCGACAAACGCCGCAGCCGCCGGATTATTCTCGCCTTCCTTGAGCAGCACAGCACCCTGCGCAATCGGTTCATGCAATTCCGCCGGCACCAGCCACTGGTCCGCCTTGCCCAGTACCTGGCTGGCCGCCACGAAACCCAGCTCGGCATTGCCGCTTTCAACAAATTGCAGCGTCTGGGAAATATTCTCGCCTTGAACCAGCTTGGGCTCCAGCGTCGCGAACAAGCCCAGTGCCGTCAGCGTCTCCACCGCCGCCGCGCCATAAGGCGCAGCCGCCGGATCGGCGATAGCCAGTTTGTCGAATGCTTCTCTAAGGGCCGCTTCGCCATCGCTGAGATCACGCCCCGGCCCATAAAGCGCCAGCCGTCCCTCGGCATAGACAAAGAATGAGCCCTCGACCCCGAACCCTTCCCCAATCGCCTTTTCCGGCCGCGCCGTGTCGGCGGCCAGAAACACGTCGAACGGCGCTGCCTGCGTTATCTGGGTATAAAGCTGCCCGGTCGCGCCAAAGCTCAGCACCACCTCATGCCGGCTCTCAGCCTCAAATTTTTCGGCAAGTTCTTCGGCCACCGCCGTGAAATTGGCGGCTACAGCGACATTGACAGTCTCTGCCCAGGCCTGACCCGCAGTCAGCAAAACCGAAACAAGCGAGATAGTGCATACAACGCCGAACCGACCCCTCCCCCTGCCATGGGGATTCTGGGTGGGTTTGGTCGCGCGGCGCAAAGCCTTAGCCCCGCAGCGCACTCGCTTCCTTGGCCAGCGCCTCGATACGGGCAAAGTCGCCACTGTCCAGCGCATCCGCCGGCATGATCCAGCTGCCACCCACGCAGATCACGTTCGGCAGGCCCAGATAGACCTTGGCCTTGGCCGGATCGATGCCGCCGGTGGGGCAGAAGGTGATGTCGGGCAATGGCGAGGCAAAGGCCTTGAGCACCGGCGCCCCGCCCAGCGCTTCCGCCGGGAAAAACTTCAAAAACGAATAGCCCCGCTCGGCCGCCGTCATCGCTTCGGTTGGCGTGCCGATCCCCGGCAGCAGCGGAATGGCCACGTCTTCCGCCGCATCCAGCAGCCGCGGCGACGCGCCCGGCGACACCATGAAGCGGCAGCCGGCATCGACCGATTGCTGCATATGCAAGGCATTGCGCACCGTGCCCGACCCGACAATGGCCCCGGTCACTTTCGCCATTTCTTCCATGACGCGCAGCGCGTTGGGCGTGCGCAGCGTCACTTCCAGGATCGGCAATCCGCCTGCCACCAGAGCTTCTGCCAGCGGGCGCGCCTTGGTTACATCGTCCAGAATGATCACTGGCACCACCGGGGCAAGCGACAGAATGGAGCGGATGGCGTTGGCGTCCTGCGGCATGGAAATGTTCCTCGGCTGGAAGATGGTGGCCCAGCGTTAGGCGCAGCACAAAATTCGTGCAAGACCAATCATTGAAATGAAAGCGAAAAATACCTAGGTTCCGCCCCACACGGCTGGGGAGTGCCTAATGGTTCAGACGATCAATGCGGTGACCCCGCTCGCCGAGGCGCGCGCCATTCTCGCCGACAGCTTCGATCTCAAATTTTCCAAAGCGGTGGAGCGCTCGACCGAACAGATTTTCGAGCGGGTGAAGGACAAGATCCCCCAGATCGAATGGCCCTTCTATGCGCCGCTGATTTTCCAGATCAACCGGCTGAAGAAGGAAAAGGACGCGGTCATCCTCGCCCACAATTACCAGACGCCGCAGATCTATCACGGCGTGGCAGATGTGGTGGGCGACAGCCTGCAACTCGCCATCGAGGCCACCAAGGTCCAGCAGCAGGTCATCGTCCAGTGCGGCGTGCACTTTATGGCCGAAACCTCAAAGATGCTGAACCCGGACAAGACGGTTCTCATCCCCGATAGCCGCGCCGGCTGCTCCCTGTCCGAATCCATCACCGCCGAAGACGTCATGGCCATGCGCGCCAAATATCCCGGCGTGCCCGTCGTCACCTATGTGAATACTTCTGCCGCCGTAAAGGCCGTCACCGATGTGTGCTGCACTTCGTCCAACGCGCTCGACATCGTCAATCGCGTTGAAGGCGACACGGTGATGATGATCCCCGATCAGTATCTGGCGCAGAACACCGCGAAAAAGACCCATAAAAAGGTCATCACCTGGGCCGGCGCCTGCGAAGTCCACGAGACCTTCACCGCCCAAGACATTGCCGAACTGCGCCACGCCTATCCCACGGCGAAAATCATCGCCCATCCCGAATGCCCGCCCGAGGTCATCGACGCGGTCGATTTCGCCGGCTCCACCGCCGCCATGATCGACTGGGTCAAAACCGAAAAACCGCCCCGCGTCGTCATTGTCACCGAATGCTCCATGTCCGACAATGTCGCGAGCGAAACCACCGGCGTCGATTTCCTGCGCGGCTGCAACATCTGCCCGCACATGAAGCGCATCAATCTCGAAAACGTCCTCTGGTCGCTCCACACCATGACCGAGGAAGTGACGATCCCCGCCGACATCATCGGCCCTGCCAGGCAGGCCGTGGAACGCATGATCGAAATGAGCCGAAAGAGGGATTGATCCGGTTAGCCAGCGGCGTCACGACCTGCCAACCTACCGCATTATCGCTCCTTCCCTCCCTCCCCCTTGAGGGGAGGGTAGCGACGCTCGGCCCGTAAGGGCCGTAGCAGAGCTGGGGTGGGGGTGGTTTTGCGATCCACTGATGCACCCCCACCCTCAAGGGGGAGGGAGGCGACGGGCACAATCGCCCCAGCGTTTGCATCGCCCCCCAAATTCCCTCTCGCCCCATCTGGCCCCACTCCGCCTCTCCTGCTATTGCCCATTCACAAAAAGCGCGGAGACCCAAATGTTCATCGTCGGCGGCGAAAGCCTGATTGATCTGGTTCCCGTTTCGCGTGAACCGGGCGCCGAGCGCATCGCTATAGCCGGCGGCTCGCCCTTCAACTGCGCCATCGCGCTGGCCAAGCTCGGTAATCAAACCGGCTTTCTCTGCCCCATCAGCACTGATGAATATGCCGACCTGTTGCTCCAGCCGCTTGCCGAAGCGGGCGTCACGCTGCTGCTGAAAGAGCGTGTGTCGGCGCCAACCACCAAGGCCATCATCACCTACCGCCCCGGCGGACAGGACTACGAATTCGAGCGCGGCGCCGACCACGCCTTCACCGCCGAAGGTCTGCTCGCCGCCCTGCCGCAATCGCTCGCGCTCTACCAGATCGGCGGCTTTGCCCCCATGCTGGCCGAAGACGCCGAAAAATGGCTCCCCGTGGTCAAGGCGGCCATTGCGCGCGGCGCGACCATCTCCTTCGACATCAATGTCCGCAAGGTGGATGACGAAGCCGGCTATCGCCAGCGGCTCGAAAGCTTCCTCGACCTCGCCCACATCATCAAGCTCTCCGAAGAAGACCATGAATGGTTGAAGCCCGGCATGAGCATCGAAGCCCACGCAGCGGCCCTTCTCGCCCGTCCCAATTGCGAACTAGTCGTCGTCACCTTGGGCGAACACGGCTCCCGCGCCTTCACCCGGAAGGCAGAGGCCAGCGCCGCCATCTACGCTCCACCGATCTTTGTCGACACGGTCGGCGCCGGTGACAGCCTGATGGCCGGCATTCTCTCCTGGCTGCACGAAACCGACGCGCTCACGCCCGGCAGACTGGCCGCGCTCGATACGCCAGCCCTCGAAAAAACCCTCCATTTCGGCGCCGTCGTCGCCGGGCTCAATTGCGGCCAGAAGGGCTGCAAGCCCCCCAGCCGCGCCGAGATTGATGCGGTGCTGGCCGCCTGAAGCCTTACAATCACGCGCTCTTGATGCGTTTCCTGTAACCGGCAGGGCAATTCCAACGTATGGCGGAGATCAGATCGCTGCCGCTGATGGAGTGACGCCTTGCTGGATGCCGTTTTAGCCTATGCCGCGGGTTTGCTGACGCTGATCAATCCATGCGTCCTGCCCCTCTTGCCGCTGATCGCAGCCAGCGCCATGTCCCGTCATCCCCTAGCGCCCCTCGCCATGGCGGGCGGCATGGCCGTCAGCTTCACCGCCGCCGGCCTTGGCGCCTTCGCGATGACGCGGGCCCTTGGCATCAGTCAGGAAACTATCGCCCTTGCCTCAGGCTGGCTCATGCTCGGCTTCGGGCTCACCCTGCTTGTCCCATCGGCGCAGATACAATTCGCCCGCCTCGCCGGCGCCACTGCGAGTGGCAGCACGCGCCTCCTGGGCCAGGTCGAAGGCCGCGGCCTCTGGGGCGAAGCCGCCGCCGGGGCACTGCTTGGCCTCGCCTGGTCGCCCTGCATCGGCCCTACACTGGGCGCCGCCATCGGCCTCGCTGCCCAAGGCGAAAACATCGCCTATGCCGGCATGATCATGATCTTCTTCGCCCTCGGCGCCGCCACCATCATGCTGGGCCTCGCCTATGGCACGCGCGCCGCGCTCGGCGCCCGCCGCGCCAGCCTCATGGCCTTTGCGCCCCACGCCAAGACTATCCTCGGCGTCGGGCTGATCGTCGTTGGCCTCGGCATCATTTTCCGCATCGACCGACTGCTTGAGGCATGGGCGCTTGGCGTCCTCCCCGCCTGGCTGGTCGATCTTTCCGTCAGCATCTGATCAATGGAGCACCCCATGTCCCCCATCAATCGCCGCCACCTGCTGTCTCTCCTCCTCGGCACCTCTGCATTTGCGCTGGTGGGCCGATCAGCCCATGCGCTTGAGGTCATCAACTATACAGGCACGGAGCTAGACGCGCTGGCATCGACCGGCCAGCCCTATCTGGTCAATTTCTATGCCACCTGGTGCACCACCTGTGCCGCACAACAACGGGTTCTGGATCGCCTCACAGCCGAAAGCGAAACCTATCGCGCCATCCCCATCCTGCGGGTCGATTGGGACACCTATGGCAATAGCGATCTGGCGCGGAGCATGGAAATTCCCCGCCGCTCAACGCTGGTCATGATGCGCGGAACGACCGAACTCGGCCGCCTCGTCGCCGATACCCGCCGCACCGCCATTGCCGGATTGCTCGATCTCGCGGCCAGTTGATCCTCGACCCGATTGCGCCCATCCCCGGCCTCTGATTGATTGCGGTCAAACGGGGGTCGGCAAGAAATGAAGAAGCGCTGGATTGCACTCATTAGCGTTGCCGTCATTGCCATTGGCTCGGCCGCCTGGCTCCTCAAGCCCGTCTCCGGCCCGGCCCGAGATCTGACGCTGGACGGCGATGTCGAGCGCGGCAATTACCTGATCCGGCTCGGCGGCTGCGTCGCCTGCCATACCAATAATGAGGCCGGAACAGGCTTCCTTGCCGGCGGCTTCGGTCTCGAAACCCCCTTCGGCACCTTCGTGCCGCCCAATATCACCTCCGATCCGGACGCCGGCATTGGCAACTGGACCCTCGCGCAATTCTCCGACACCATGAGCAATGGCATGGGACCGCAGGGCCATCTCTACCCGGCCTTCCCCTATGAAAATTACACGCTGATGAGCGATCAGGAGATCGCCGATCTCTATGCCGCCCTGATGGCCACCGAGCCTGTCAGCACTCCTGCCCCCGAGAGCGCGATCCTCTTCCCCTTCAATATCCGCCTCGCCATGGCCGGCTGGCAAAATCTGTTCTTCTCACCGGCCCGGTTCCAGCCCGCAGAGGGACAGTCGGAAACCTATAATCGCGGCAAATATCTCGCCTTCGGCCCCGCCCATTGCGTCGCCTGCCACACCCCACGCAATGCGCTCGGCGCTCTCGAATGGGACAAGGCCCTCACCGGCTCCCCCGGCGGCACCGGTGGCCGCGCCCCCGCCATAGCCGCAGCGGCGCTCATGGATGAAGGCTATGATGTCGCCACTCTGGTGCAGACGCTCAAGGATGGTTTCACCCCCGGCTTCGACGTGCTCGGCGGCGCAATGGGCGAAGTCATCTCCGACGGCACCTCCCACTGGACCGACGAAGACCTGACGGCGCTGGCGGAATATCTGCTGACTGAGTGAGGGTTAGTCCAACAGCATGTCCGGCGTTACGTCGCGTGCGGCGTGGAGAATGCGGAGCACATACACCGCTGCGGTTTCCAGCCGATAATAAATCAAATAATTATCCAGCGGCACCGCGCGTATCGCTGAGCCCAGCTTTGGTCGAGCCTCGCCTGATTCCGGAAACTCGCCGACCCGCCCGCTGACCTCAAGAATTTTCTTGATCAGAGCGTCCGCTGCACCAACGCTGTCATTGGCAATATAAAGCCAGATATCCAGCCGGTCCTGCTTTGCGGCAAAAGTTTCGCGAACCTCAAGCCGCATCGCGCGCTGCCCGCTCCTTCAATATGCGGCGACCCTCCCGCATGATTTCCTCGGCGTCCATTGGTCCTGCATCCCCGCTATCGATCCCCTCCTGAATCGCCTTCTGCAATTCCGCCAGCTTCCACACCCGCAGCGCCTCGCGTTCCTCCATGAGCCGCAACCCGTCGCGCAGCACTTCGCTGACGCTCGCATAGCGCCCCGACGCCACCAATTCCTTGGCAAAGGCTTCGTAATGGTCACCGATGGAATAGCTCGAGGGCATGGCTGATACTCCGTTTCTATCATTTTATGATAGGATCGGAGGGTAAAAGCTTCAAGCCCCCGCGCGAATGGCCAGCGCCTCGTCGAGCACCATTTCGGTGTGATGCTCCCAGCTTTCGTCCGCTTCGGGGAAATCCTTGCGGAAATGTCCGCCCCGGCTTTCCGTCCGCTTCAGCGCCGCTGCCGCCACCATGGTGGCCGATGTTGTCATGTTGAGATAGGCCCGCGTCACCTGTTCGGCGTTCGCTTCCAGCTCGGCAATCTCGCGCAGCGCCTGCCGCAGCCCGTCCGCGTCCCGCTCCACACCCACCAGATCGGTCATCACCCGCCGCAATTGCTGGACGGCAACCGAATTGCGCAGCACCGCCTCGGCCTTTTCGCCCTCGGCCTCGTCCCATTCAATGCCCTTGAACGGCGCCAGATCACGCGCCGGCTCCAGCCCGCCAATATCCTCGGCAATGCGCGCCCCGAAAACGATTGCTTCGAGCAGCGAATTGGACGCCAGCCTATTGGCGCCGTGCAATCCGGTGCAGCTCGCCTCGCCACACACCCATAGTCCCGGCAGCGACGAACGCCCGCGCTCATCCACCTTTACCCCGCCCATATGGAAATGCGCCGCCGGCGTCACCGGGATCATGCCCTTGACCGGATCAATCCCCGCCTCAAGGCAATATTTCGCCACCGTCGGAAACCGCGTCAGGATCGCTTCGCCGAGCACGGCGCGCGTATCGAGAAACACCTGCCGCCCGGACTGGATTTGCCGGAAATTGGCCCGCGCCACGATATCGCGCGGCGCCAGTTCTGCATCAGGATGAATGGCCGGCATGAAGCGCTCGCCCAGATCATTGACGAGAATGGCCCCCTCGCCGCGCAGCGCCTCGGTGGCCAGCGGCGCCGGATCGGCTCCCGTCGCAAATGCCGTCGGGTGAAACTGCACAAATTCGGGGTCCGCGATCACCGCCCCCGCCCGCGCCGCCATGCCCATGGCGTGGCCGCGCACGCCCGGCGGATTGGTCGTCACCGCATAGAGCCCACCAAGGCCCCCGGCTGCCAAAATCGTCGCCCGCGCCCGGATAAACACCGGCTCGGAATACCGATCGCCCAGCTTGCGGCAATAGACCCCGACAATGCGCCCATTGTCTCGCGCCAGGCTCAGCGCCGTGATCCCTTCCACCACGCGGATCGACGGCGTGCGCCGCACTTCAGCGATGATGGCCTGCATGATCGCCCAGCCCGCCCGGTCGCCTTCGACCTTGACGATGCGATTGGCCGAATGCGCCGCCTCGCGCCCCAATTCAAAATTGCCGAAATCATCGCGGTCAAACGGGGTGCCCCAGCGCGCCAGATCCTCGATCCGCGCCACCGCCTCTGCCGTCACGCCCTCGGCCGTGCCATGGTCGACAATTCCGGCCCCTGCCATTTCGGTGTCCTGCGCATGGGCATGGGGGCTGTCCCCTTCGCCCATTGCCGCCGCCACTCCGCCCTGTGCCCAGGCCGAAGATGCCCCCATGCCAAGCGGCTTGGGCGACAGCACGGTCACCGGGCGCGGCGCCAGCTTGAGGGCGGTAAACAATCCCGCCAGCCCCGCCCCGACAACCAGCGCGCCATCAGCATTGAGAATATTGTCGAAAGTGGTCACGGCATCCCTCCCCGAGACGGCGATCAGCACAGGCATGACCTGTCAGCCGCCCTGCCAATATTCTCCTGCATCACTTCGGCGCAAGCGGAACCTCGGTTCAGGCCCGCCAATATGAAAATGGCGCCGAAACCACTCGGCGCCATTTCCTTGTAAATCGCTGCTATTCAGACCAATCAGGCCGAATAGGCCTTCACATTCTGCTTCTGCTCGCCGAGTCCGGCGATACCCAGATGCATGACATTGCCCGGCTTCAGCCAGACCGGGTTCGGCTTCACGCCCATGCCCACGCCCGGAGGCGTGCCGGTGGTGATGATGTCGCCCGGCTGCAGGCTCATGAACTGGCTGATATAGTGCACCAGATGCGCCACGCCGAAGACCATGGTCTGGGTCGAGCCGTTCTGGTAGCGATGGCCATCGACTTCGAGCCACATATCGAGCTTCTGCGGATCGGCCACTTCATCCTTGGTCACAACCCATGGCCCGATCGGCCCAAAGGTGTCGCAGCCCTTGCCCTTGTCCCACTGCCCGCCGCGCTCGGTCTGGAAGTGGCGCTCGGAAACATCGTTGACCACGCAATAGCCCGCAACATGGTCCATGGCATTGGCCTCGTCGACATAGCGAGCCTCCTTGCCGATCACGATGCCCAGTTCCACTTCCCAGTCCGGCTTGATGGAATTCTTGGGAATGATCACATCGTCATTGGGGCCGATAATGGCGCTGGTCGCCTTCATGAACAGCACCGGCTCCTTGGGCACATCCAGCCCGCTTTCGGCGGCATGGTCGGCATAATTCAGCCCCACACAGATGAACTTGCCGACATTGCCCACGCAGGGACCGATGCGCTGCCCTGCGTCAAGTTTGGGCAGCGTATTGACGTCCACGGCGGCGATCTTGGCCAGCCCCTCGGGCGTCAGCACATCGCCGGCAATGTCCTTCACCACGCCCGACAGGTCGCGAATAGAGCCGTCAGCGGCCAGGATTGCGGGCTTTTCAGCGCCCTTGGCGCCAACGCGGAGCAGTTTCATCGCTCGTCTCCAGTTTGAAAATTGGTATCGTGCATAAGGCTGACATGTCAGCCTGTCGAGGCCGACCTTGGGCCAATCCGTACGCTCGCAATCATTCGCTCGGGCGAATAATGCCTTTCTTGAGAATGATATTGCCGTAGAGCCTGCTCTCCCCGGTCTGCACCACGGCAGCGGCCTTTTTGGCGCGCTCGTAAAAGGCAAACCGCTCGATCGTCGCAAAGCCCATTTTCGGCTCGTGCTTTTTGATGATCTCTTCAAAGAGCGCATAAATCGGCTGGCGCGCCTTGGGGTCGCCCACCACCGCCATGCCAAACGCCGCCTCGTCGACAAATTCATCCAGCGGCATCAGCGTCAGCACAGCGTCGAGCACTTCCGTTGCACTATTGCCATCGGCCCGCATCACCTTGGGGCCGAGAAACTCCGCCGGAAAATTGGCGTCTGCGATAACGATCTCGTCGCCATGGCCCATGGCCCGCAGCGTCGATAGCAGTTCTGGCCCCAGCAGGGCGGGAATATTCTTCAGCATTGTTCCTCCGGGGCGGTTCTCCCGCCGGTTTATCTGTCCCTAGCCAAGGGGGAAGGCGTCGTCCTCGCGGCCAATATCGGTGCCATCGGCAAAAAGCTCCGGATGCTCACGGGCAAAGGCAAAAAGCTCGGTCATCACCGCATCGATATGGGCGCGGATCGCAGCAATCGCCTGCGCCGAATTTCCCGCCAAAATCCCGTCAAAAATCGCCTGATGCTCGGAAATGGTCAGCGCCAGCCGTCGCGGCGTGATGATCAGCCGCCGCGCGCGGTCTAGGTTCGCCCGCGCCCGGTCGATAATGCTCTTCACCTTGGTCAACCGCATCGAGCGGAAAATGATGTCGTGGAAATCGACGTCGATCTGGTGAAAGGCCTCTGAATCGTCGCGCTGCGCCGCCTCGCGTTGCGTCGCCACATTGGCGTGCAATTCAGCGATCACCTCTTCGTCATGTTTGCCGATCAGCACCCGCAGGGCCTCGCTTTCGAGCCCCTTGCGGATCAGCATATATTCGCGCACGTCCGACAGCAGCACCAGCGACACAGCCGAGCCGCGCTGCGGCGCAATCTCCACCAGCCCCTCTTCGGCCAGCCGCGCCAGCGCCTCGCTCACGGGAAAGCGCGACACGCCCAATTGCGCGCAGACAGCGGATTTATCGATCACCTGGCCGGGGCGCAGCGCGAGCGTCACAATCGCCTGCCGCAGCGTATTGGTGACATCCACCGTAACGCTGCCGCGCGAGAAACTGCCCGCTGCGGGCAGAAATTCATAAGGACCGGCTTCCGTTTTCATGCTAACATGTTAGTTAGAGACGTGCGAGTTGACAATGTCCTGTCCCATCAAACCGATCCCAGCTTGGGGACAGTGGCATTTGCGCACCCACCCGCGATCCAAAGGCCCCTTCGATGACTGACACCATGATCCGCCCCCAGGGCAAGACCCTTGTGCTCAATGCCAGCGACAATATCGCTGTGGCTTTGGCCAATCTCGATGTCGGCAGCGAGACCGCGCAGGGCGTCAACATCGTCCGCCGCGTGCCGCGCGGGCACAAATTTGCCATTCGCGCCATTCCCGCGGGCGAAGCTATCTTGAAGTTTGGCCAGATCATCGGCTTTGCCAGCGAAGCCATCCCGCCCGGCGACTGGGTGCATGAGCACAATTGCAATATGGGTGGGCCGGATGGCACGCTGGTGCACGACTATGCCTTTGCCGAAGGCGCCGTGCCGGTCGATTTCCTCCCACAGGATCAGCGCGCCACCTTCCAGGGCTATCGCCGCGCCAATGGCAAGGTCGGCACCCGCAATTATATCGGCATCCTCACCTCGGTGAACTGCTCGGCCACCGTCGCCAAATTCGTCGCAGAATCCATCAATCGCTCCGGCATTCTCGATGACTACCCAGAGATCGATGGCGTCGTGCCGTTCGTCCACGGCACAGGCTGCGGCATGGAAAGCCGGGGCGAAGGCTTTGACATCCTCAAGCGCACCCAGTGGGGCTACACCTCCAACCCCAACCTCGGCGCTGCACTGCTGATGGGTCTCGGCTGTGAAGTCTTCCAGATCGGCCGAATGAAGGAAATCTACGGCGTCACCGAAGGCGAAACCTTCCAGTCCATGACTATTCAGGAGCGTGGCGGCACCAAGAAGATGATCGAGTGGGGCGTCGAGAAGGTCAAGGAAATGCTCCCCATCGCCGCCGCCGCACGCCGCGAAACGGTTGACGCCAGCCACCTCACCCTCGCCCTGCAATGCGGTGGCTCGGACGGCTATTCCGGCATCACCGCCAATCCGGCCCTCGGCTATGCCGTCGATATTCTCGTCCGCCATGGCGGCACGGCAATCCTCTCCGAAACCCCGGAAATCTATGGCGCCGAACATCTGCTCACCCGCCGCGCCATGACACGCGAAGTCGGCGAAAAGCTCATTTCCCGCATTCACTGGTGGGAGGATTACACCCGCCGCAACCATGGCGAGATGAACAACAATCCCTCCCCCGGCAACAAGCTGGGCGGCCTCACCACCATTCTCGAAAAATCCCTCGGCGCCGCTGCCAAGGGCGGCACGACCCCGCTCACCGCCGTCTATGAATATGCCGAACTGGTCACCGAAAAGGGCATGGTCTTCATGGACACGCCCGGCTTCGACCCCGTCTCGGCCACTGGCCAGGTCGCCGGCGGCGCCAATATCCTCACCTTCACCACCGGCCGCGGCTCGGCCTATGGCTGCAAGCCCGTCCCCTCGATCAAGCTGGCGACAAATTCCGATATGTATGCCCGCATGACCGACGACATGGACATCAATTGCGGCGACATCGTCGAAGGCGTCTCCATCGAGGCCAAGGGCGAAGAAATTTTCAACCACATACTCCGCACCGCCTCGGGCGAACGCACCAAATCCGAACAACTCGGCTATGGCGACAACGAATTCGTCCCCTGGCAAGTCGGCGCGGTGATGTAATCAGCGCTTACGCGCCCAGCGTACATGTTCATCGCACACCTCCCCCTAATATGGGGGAGGGTACCGAAGCTAGGCCGCAGGCCGTAGCGCAGGTGGGGTGGGGGTGGTGCTAGTGGCCTAAACCACCTTGCTCACCTCAAGCAGCCCAGGCCGCTGATCATTGGCCGCCTTGATCGCTGCCTCGCCACCAACCACCACGACATGCCCGGCCAGCGCCACCGCATCGACCGCCTCGGCCAGCGCTTCGAAATCCCGCGCGCTTGCGCCCAGCACTTCGTCACGCCGCTGCTGTCGTAGCTGATCGGTCACCCCGCTCAAAATCCGCCACATGGCCGAAAAACCCTTTGAGTCCGGAAATTCCGGCCGGTCGAGATCGCCCACCACCCCGATGATCGAGCGCGTCAGGTCCGCCTCGCTCACACCCGCCCGCAGCGCCTTGGCCGCCCCGTCATAAACATCAAGCGTCTTGAGCAGGTTGGGATCGCGATAGGAGACAAAGACGAAATTGCCCGAGCCCAGGTCAAACCGGCTCGACCCGCCATAGGCGCCGCCCTGCACGCGCACCTTGTCCCACATATAGGTCGTGTTGAAATGGCGCAGCACCACGCTCGAAGCGGCACTCAGGTCAAAGCCAAGCGCCTTCAAATTCGCGCCCTTGCCGACATAATTGACCTGCGCCGGAATAACGAGGCCTTCGGATTTCTGCTCCAGCACCCCGCCCCAATCGGCCAGCTCATGCTTGGCGTCAGGCAGCCGCGCGACGAACCCGCCC
>JAEYTY010000067.1 GCA_023433775.1 Pseudomonadota bacterium
CAGGCAACCCGGGAGGAACATGCGAGAATAATATTCCGGCGCGGACGCTGCACAGTCAATAGGCGAAGGGGATAAATCCTGCGCAATAAGAGTAAGGTTTATTGACCTAAAGAACGCGACGTGACAGATATATGCCGAATTTTTATGCGCTGTGCATAAATTCTGACCATGAGGGTTTACCATGTCCGACGACACCCTGCTCGACCGCGCGCTTATTCGCCTTGAAGAAGCGGCCAACCATTTGCAGATCGATCCGGACGTGACGGAGAAACTCAAATATCCGCGCGAAACGACGAAGACGCGCCTCCTGATCCGCATGGATGATGGCTCGCGCAAGTCTTTCCTCGCCTGGCGCTGCCGCTATGACGATACGCGTGGCCCAACCAAGGGCGGCATCCGCTTCCACCCCGACTCGACCATCGAGGAAGTGGAAACGCTCGCCTTCTGGATGACCTTCAAATGCGCCGTGATGAACCTGCCCTATGGCGGCGGCAAGGGCGCCATTCGGGTCGATCCCCATCAGCTGTCCAAGAGCGAGCTTGAGCGCCTCAGCCGCGCCTATGTGCAGGCTTTTGCCAATATCATCGGCCCTGACCGCGATATTCCGGCGCCTGACGTCTACACCAATGCCATGATCATGGGCTGGATGGCCGACGAATATAACCAGATCACCGGCGCGGTTTCGCCCGCCGTGATTACCGGCAAGCCGATTGCCCTGGGTGGCTCGCTGGGCCGCAACGATGCCACCGCCCGCGGTGGCTTCTATCTGGTGCGCCATCTCGCCACCGAACTCGGCCTCGACAAGGACCATACAGTCGCCATTCAGGGCTTTGGCAATGCCGGCCAGTTTTATGCGCGTCTCGCGGCAGCCGACAATAACAGCGTGGTGGCCGTCTCCGATTCCACCGGCGCCATCTATCGACCCGGCGGCCTCGATGTTGAACGGCTGATTGCCGGCAAGAATTCGGGCCGCCGCGTTGCCGATATGGCATCCGAACTGGGCGCCAATGTCATTTCGCCGGATGACCTTCTCGCCGTCGAGACCGACCTTCTGGTGCCGGCGGCACTCGAAGACATGATCACCAAGGAGAATGCCGGCTCGATCAAGGCCAAGGTCATTCTCGAACTGGCCAATGGTCCTGTCACGCCCGACGCCGACCAGATCCTCAATGACAAGGGCGTCATCGTCCTGCCCGATATTCTGGCCAATGCCGGCGGGGTCACCGTGTCCTATTTCGAATGGGTGCAGAACCGGCAGGGCTATTACTGGGACCTCGAAGAGATCCATGCCCGCCTGCTCAAAATTGTCGAGCGCGAAGGCCGCGCCGTCTGGAATATCGCCAGGGACCGCAATGTGTCGGCCCGCTCGGCTGCCTATATCCACGCGCTCGGCCGCCTTGCCACCGCCATCGAGGCCCACGGCACGCAGCACTTCTTCGCGGGCTAATCACGCTAGGGGCTCGCGGCTCCGTCGCCTCCCTCCCCCTTGAGGGGAGGGATTGAGGGTGGGGGTCCATGGGTAAGTAACAAGACCACCTCCTCCCGGACCCTCCCCTCAAGGGGGAGGGTGGCAATAGCCGTTTATCAGGCCCTCTGTCCTCACATCCGTACGAAACTCCTCCCACTCGTCCTTGCATAAAGCGCCGAAAACCCGCTATGTGCGCGCAAAGTGTACCCACCAGTACGGCGAGGAGTTTCCAGCATGGCCACCCATTCCCTTTTCCTTCTGCCCGGCGACGGCATCGGCACCGAGATCATGGTCGAGGTGGAAAAGCTGATCAAATGGACGAACGCCGAACAGCTCACCGATTTCTCGACCGATAGCGGCCTTGCCGGTGGTTCGGCCTATGACAAATATCAGGTCGCCATCACCGACGAAGACACCGAAAAGGCCAAGGCTGCCGACGCGGTGATCTTTGGCGCCGTGGGCGGACCCAAGTGGGACAACGTCCCTTACGAGCATCGCCCGGAAGCCGCGCTCCTGCGTCTGCGCAAGGAAATGGCCGTCTTCGCCAATCTGCGCCCCGCCATCTGCTATCCGGCGCTGGCCGATGCCTCTTCGCTCAAGCGCGAACTGGTCGAGGGTCTCGATATTCTCATCGTGCGCGAGCTGACCGGCGGCGTCTATTTCGGCGAGCCCAAGACCATCATCGACCTTGGCGATGGCCAGAAGCGCGCGGTCGATACCCAGGTCTATGAGACCTATGAAATCGACCGCATCGCCCGCGTTGCGTTCGATCTTGCCCGTACGCGTTCGGGCAAGGTGCATTCGGCCGACAAGAAGAACGTCATGAAGTCGGGCGTCCTCTGGGACGAAGTGGTCAAGAATGTCGGCAAGGATTATGCCGATGTCGAGCTGCACCACATCCTGGCCGACAATGCCGCCATGCAGCTGGTGCGCAATCCAAAGCAGTTCGACGTGATGGTCACCGGCAATCTTTTCGGCGACATTCTCTCGGACGTTGCGGCCATGCTCACCGGTTCGCTCGGCATGTTGCCCTCGGCCTCGCTCGGCGCGCCCGATCCGGTCACCGGCAAGCGCAAGGCCTTCTATGAGCCCGTGCACGGCTCGGCCCCCGACATTGCCGGCCAGGGCATTGCCAACCCCATCGCCATGATCGCCTCGTTCGCGATGGCGCTGCGCTATTCCTTCGGCATGGTCGAGCTCGCCACCAGGGTCGAAAACGCCATCGCCGCCGTCTTGGGCGAGGGCCTGCGCACCGGCGACATCGCGCAGGACAATCGCAAGACCGTCGGGACGGAAGAAATGGGCGCGGCTATTTTGCGCCGGTTGAAGGCGTAGTCGAAGCCTTCGCATTTTTAGGACCAAACAAAAAAGCCCCGGTGTCTCCACCGGGGCTTTTCACATTCAAAAGCGCCAACCTTACTCGGCGGCAGCTTCTTCAGCGGCCGGGGCTTCTTCGGCCGGAGCTTCTTCAGCAGGAGCAGCCTTGGGGGCGTTCTTGGCTTCTTCGATAGCGGCGGCCTTGGCGGCCTTTTCTTCAGCGCGTTCCTTGGCCTTTTCGCCTGGCACAGCGCGTTCCGGATTGTTGCGGGCTTCGCGCTTGACGAGGCCGGCAGCGTCGAGGAAGCGCAGGACGCGGTCGGTCGGCTGGGCGCCAACGCCGACCCAGTGCTGGGCGCGTTCGGTGTTCAGCACGACGCGGTTTTCAGCGTCCTTGGCCAGCAGCGGGTTGAAGGTGCCCAGCTTTTCGATGAAGCGGCCATCGCGCGGCGAACGGGCGTCGGCAACGACGATGTGGTAGAAGGGGCGCTTCTTGGTGCCGGCGCGGGCGAGACGAATCTTGAGTGCCATTGTGTCAGTCCTGTCAGTAAGTTCGGTTTAAGTCGGTTATTTCTTCTTGCCCAGGCCGGGCAGGCCAGGGAAACGGGGAGCGCCGCCGAGGCCGGGCAATGCCGGGCCTCCTGCGGATTTGAGCAGCGCGCCGACATCGCTGGGCAGCGCCTTGGGTGTGGGCAGATCGGCCGCGGGCAAGCCCTTGAGCGCTGCGGGGTCGATACCGGCCTGGCGGGCCATCGCCTCGAGCTGGGCCGGGTCCATCTTGGATAGGTCCGGCATACCGCCGAGCATACCGCCCATTTTGCCGCCGAACATGCCGCCCAGCGCACCCATGCCACCCTTGCCGACCTTTTTCATCATGTCGGCCATCTGGCGGTGCTGCTTGGCGAGCTTGTTGATTTCGCTGACTTCGACGCCAGCGCCGGCGGCAATGCGCTTGCGGCGAGAGGCGTTGAGCAGGTCGGGTTCCGCCCGCTCCTTCTTGGTCATCGAATTGATAATGGCGATCTGACGGTCAAAGACCTTCTCGTCGATATTGGCGCCGGCCATGGCTTTTTTCATCTGGCCCATGCCGGGCATCATGCCCATGAGGCCGCCCATGCCACCCATCTTCTTCATCTGGATAAGCTGGTTGCGCAGATCGTCGAGGTCGAAGGAGCCCTTCTTGAGCTTCTTCGCCATCTTGGCCGCGTCTTCGGCGGTGACGTGCTCGGCAGCCTTCTCGACGAGCGACACGATATCGCCCATGCCAAGGATGCGGTCGGCAATGCGGGAAGGATGGAAATCTTCCAGCGCATCCATCTTTTCGCCGACGCCGATCAGCTTGATCGGCTTGCCGGTCGCCGCGCGCATGGAGAGGGCCGCGCCGCCACGGCCATCGCCGTCAACGCGGGTCATCACAATGCCGGTGACATCGAGTCGGCCATCGAAGCTGCGCGCCACATTGATGGCGTCCTGGCCGGTCAACGCGTCGACCACCAGCAGGATTTCGTGCGGATTGGCGATGTTCTTGATGGCGACCGTTTCGGCCATCAGTTCTTCGTCGATATGGGTTCGGCCGGCGGTGTCGAGAATGAGGACGTCATAGCCACCGAGACGACCTTCGCGCTCGGCGCGGCGGGCAATCTCGACCGGGGTTTCGGAGGCGACGATCGGCAGCGTATCAACGCCAACCTGTTCACCCAGAACGCGCAGCTGCTCCATGGCCGCCGGGCGGCGGGTATCGAGCGAGGCGAGCAGAACCTTCTTCTTCTGGCGGTCCTTGAGGCGCTTGGCGATCTTGGCCGTTGTGGTCGTCTTGCCCGAACCCTGAAGGCCGACCATCAGCAGGGTGACGGGCGCCTTGGCATTGAGGTCGATGGTGACGGCGTCGGAGCCGAGGACGGCAACAAGCTCGTCATTGACGATCTTGACCACCTGCTGGCCCGGCGTCACCGAGCGGGTGACTTCGGCGCCGACGGCGCGTTCGCGCACCTGTTCGACAAAGGCACGCACGACTTCGAGGGAAACGTCGGCCTCGATCAGCGCCCGGCGTATTTCGCGCATGGCCGCGTCGACATCGGCCGCGTTGAGCGCGCCGCGTCCGCGAAGACCATCGAAAATTTTGCCAAGCCGGTCGCTTAAGCTCTCAAACATCTGTCTTCCTTTTCGCTCACGGGCCAATCCCGCAAGAGATAGGGTCCATAGGCGCAAATGCAAAACCCACCCGCGGGCGCAACGCGCTGGCGGATGTTGGCCTCCGGGATCGTGGAACCCAAAGGGGGCCCCGGTCGGCTGGTCAGGTGCAAAAGCCTGATGAACGGCCTGCGTTTAGGCGAAGGCGCCGGTAGAGTCAAGAAATTCGGGACATTTCCCGAGCGCTTATGGGCGGATTGTCATCGATGAACAGCAATCCATCCGGCTTCAGCGCCGCCGCGAGCCTCGCCATGGCGCGTGCTGCCAGTTCGGGATGGCGGCCATCAAGTGCGCCGACGCGCATGACAAAGGCAAGATCAAAGCGCGCCTCGCCAGCTTCAAGCACAAAATCCTCAATTGCAGACTGGCGGAATTCGAGCCGCCCGCTGGCCATTTCATCAGCCGATCCGGCCTCTGCCAGAGCAATAGCCTTGGCCGAGCGATCAATGGCGACGATTCTACCGGTGCTCAGGGCACGGCTGATTTCGCGCGCCGCGACGCCCGGGCCGCAGCCGATCTCGAGGATGCGCATATCGGGCCGCAGCGGCAGGGCGGCGACATAATTGGCAATGCGAGGCGAAACGCGATCAGGCATGAGCCAGACTATTGCATCGCCAACTGACACATTCTGGCAGTACGCCTCACACCTTAAACGCCACGCGCACCCCGCCCCAGTGCTTGCCCTGCACCATGATCGGCGCCGAGCAATCCTTCATCAGCGCAAACTGTCCGCCGCCCATGTCACGGCGATAGGTCTGAAGCAGGAAGGGTTTTGTCGAGCGCCCGGCGGAAAGGCCGGTTCGGTCGTTGAAGATACGCCGGTTCCGGCAATTGGCCGCGTTCCAGACCGGGTCCTTGCCCTGTGGCTGGGAATAGATGCGGTTATGCGTCGGCAGATAACCATTGCGGTCCACCGCGGCGCAGAAGGTGATGCGCTTGTCGAATTCCAGCACCGGCTCCTGCACGGCGGGCAGCACCTTGTCGGTGAACTCGGTAAAGCGTGTCGTGACCTGTTTGGGATTGCTGCCGGGCACTTCGCGATAGTCCTGATCAAACAGATCGGCGAGGCTGATCTGTCCGCGCGCAATAGCTGTTTCGAACAGGTCGGCAATTTCATCGGCCTTGGCGCGGGCCAGATCGATGAATGGCGCGTCAGCCGTTTTCACCCCGGCTTCAACGAGGAACAGCATAAAATCTTCGGAAATGCCCAGAATGTTCTGGGTGCGGGTTTCGGCCTTTTCGAGAAAGCGGCGACAATCGGCGACACCATCGGCCAGCGCCGAAAGCTCAGACTGAATGGTCTCGAAGCCATTGATGGATTGCTCGACCGGCTGGGCCATGTCGTCAATGTCGGTCACGAGCTTGGCAACCGAGTCGACCAGTTCCTCCAAGGTGGCGGTCGCCTCGCCGGCGGCGTGGGAATCGTCCATCGCCTCCTGCGCTGCCTTGGCATTGGTTTCGGCGTCGGCCCGCAGGCTGCTCAGCGCTTCATTAAGATCGGCGAGGTGAGACACCGTCTGGCCAGAAAAATCGTGGATTTGGTCAGCGAGGCTTTTGACGGCATTGGCAATGATGGCAAAGCCGCGGCCCGCCTCGCCGGCACGCGCCGCTTCAACCGAGGCGTTGAGCGCCAGTAGCCGTGTTTCGCGGGCAATCTGGGCGATGGCCATGCTGGCCTTCTGCACGCCGCCAACGGTGCCGGACACGTCATCGAGCCGGCTCCTGAAGCCCAGCGCACTTTCGGAGAGGGTCGACATGGTCGCGGTGGTGCGGGTGACAACGCCCGAAATCATTTCCGCGCTCTGGTCCAGCACGCGCCGCGCGTCGGCCGCCGCCTCGCGCGAGGTGACCATGGATTCACCAAGCCGGGCTGTTGCCGCGCTCATTTCATGGGCCGAACTGCGCACGGCCTCGGCCTGCAAGGCCTGCGTCTGGCTTATGGTGCCGAGATCAGCAATGAGCCCCGCGACATCCGCGATTTCGACGCCGAGCCGTCCAGCCCTGTCGCCTATATCACCCAGGCGGCCTTCCCCCGGCGGAGCATCACTCCGCATAGCCGTATTTGCTGGCATGTTTTCCTCCGAACTGTCAGCTTCCGGGACGTTACGGGGGAAGTGGGTAACAAAGGATTAACCATAATTTTGGCCGCGGACTTGGTCCGGCTCACACTCTTGTGACCTCAGGCGCAGGGTGCTGACTTGTAAGCCCCGCGGATTATACAGCGAAATTAACGCAATAATGCCGATTGGACGCTAACTTGGCGGCCTCCACTCATAGACCTCCGGCCGCTATTTATGACCACTTCTGCGCAAGCTTCACCTGCACTCGCTTCTGCCGGCGGGGAAAGCGGACCTGTTGCGGTAAAGCTGTGGGATAATCTTGGCGCGGTCGAAACCGTTTGGCGCGCTCTCGAGGCCGAGGCGGTGCTCACCCCCTATCAGCGTTTCGACTGGCTCAATCTGCTGATTGAAGCCGGGGGCGAACCCGAGGGCCGCGTACTGATTGCCACGCTGGAATGGGGCGGCAAGGTGGTTGGCCTCCTGCCCCTCCTGATCGAGCGCCGGCTCAGCGTCAAACGCGCCCGTATGCTGGGCACGCATCAGGCCAATGCGGACTGGATGATCTGCGTCCCAGGCTTTCAGCCAAGCAAGGACGAACTTTCAAAGATTTTCGACCAGATCAGCCAGCAAGCCGGCGGCATTGATCTCATGAGTTTTGAAAACCAGCCCGCGCGCTGGGCCGGCATGGACAATCCGCTGCTGCAATTTGCGCACGCGCTGTCGCCATCCAATCTCTACACCAAGGACATTACCGGCGCGGTACAGCCCTATATTGAGCACAGCGTTTCGGGCAAACATCGCGCGAGCCTCCGCCGCGCGCGTCGCCAGTTGGAAGCGGCCATGGGGCCGGTGCGGCTGATCACCGTGCGCGACGAGGCGACGCTCGAGACCATTCACGCCGCTTTCCTCGAACAGCGCAGTGCCCGCTTTGCGGTCAAAGGTATCGACAACATCTTTGCCCGCGCCCCCTTTGTGGAGCTCTTCATCAAGGGCGCAAAGAACAGCTTTGGCGCAGCGCGTCCGCTCATCTGGGTTCATGCGCTGATGGTCGAGGACGAGGTCATCGCCA
>JAEYTY010000145.1 GCA_023433775.1 Pseudomonadota bacterium
ATAGCGCTATGCGTGCCCCGGCAAGAGGGCCAGCGTTTTACGGCGACCGACGGTCCGGCGAAGTGCGCACCGAGATCGTCGAGTAGCGCCTGCTCCTGCGGGCCTCTGCCGGTGAGCTGGGCAAAGACCCCGCTCTGGCCCTCCAGCGGTTGCTCCACGGCTCGCACCCCGGCACGCGCCAGCAGCACAGACTCCACCGCTGCCCGCGCCGCGAGGCCTTCGCGCACTGCGCGCAGATGGGAGTGCGGCGAGCGCTTCAGCTCGTCGCCCAGCATGAACTGGGCGGCAAAGAGACCCAAGGCATCAATGGCTTGTTGTTCGTTGAGGCCAGCAAGGTGCGCCGCGCCCAGGGTCGTCCCGAGCCCGGAAAGGATGGGCGGATGATACCAGCCGCGCTGTGCTGGATCGCCATCCAGCGCCAGTGACAGCCGGCAGGCAAAATCGCAGCCGATGGCGATGGCTTTCAACACCCGGCTGCCATCAGCATTTTCCGCCTCGGCCAGCGCTATGACCGCAGGGATGAGCGAGGCATTGGGGTGGGTCATGCCCACCTCAAACGTGTCCTCGAAGTCGAGGGCATGGGCCAGTGCGCCATTGGCCAGCGCCGCCATGGGCGGAGCCACCGAACAGCCCCGTCCGATGATCCGTGCCGATCCATTACCGCCCATGGCGATGGCATAGTCGAGAAAGGGCGCAGTCGCCGGTTCCAGCGACACGGCCGCAGCCATCACCGCCAGACCATCGGCGAGGGCGATCTGCGCGGCTTTAATGACCGAGGTGTCCAACTCACCGGTGGACCAATAGCCCGCGACAACCTGTTGGCTGAGGCTCATGTCCGGCTCGTCACGGCCAAGCGGTCACCTTCGCGCGTAATGCGCGAGCCGAGTTCGGCCTGGTCGGAAATGGACTGGAGATAGGTCTCTATTCGATCAAAATCGGGATCATCCGGGCCGACGATGCGCGGCAGCGCGTCCTTGCCGATCATGATCGGCACGAAGCGGACCGCCTCGACGCCATCCTTTCCAAGCCGCGCTTCGAGCATCATGCTCATGGCTGAGTCAGGCGGGAAATTGTAGCGGCTGGTGAAATCGGGCACCCAGTCCGGGTTGAGCTTCTGGATTTCCCTGAAACCCTTGGACTTGGCATGGGCCTCGTCCATCAGCAGGTCGATGGCGAAATTGGCGAGGCTATAGGCGATGGTCTTGCCCTTGTAGATTTCGACGCCCTTGAGGATATGGGCGTGATGCCCCAGCACCAGATCAGCGCCCGCGTCGATGGCGGCATGGGCCACTTCGCGCTGATAATCCGGGATGATCGCGGGCACGAAATGAATGCCGGCATGGTGGGAGAGGATCACCACGTCCACCTGCTGTCGCAATTCGCGAATGCCGGTCAGCAGAGCGTCGAGATCCTCGCGATGCGAGAAGGTATGGACCCGCGCCGGGGTGCCCGGCTGGTCGTGTTCGATCTGCTCATAAACCGTGTGCGCCCGCAGCGGCGCGCAGCCGGCCCGCTTTTCCTCGGCCCAATAGGTCATGGGCAGGATGGAATTGACGGCGATCATGCCGACCCTGACGCCATTGCGCTCGACAATGGCAGGCTTGCGCGCTTCTTGGATATTGCGCCCGGTTCCGAGCTGGATGGCCCCTGCCCGCTCGAGATTGTCGATGGTGTCGATCAGCCCATCCGGGCCCCAGTCCATGCAGTGATTGCCGGCAAAGGAAATCAGTTCCAGCCCGGTCCCGACCAGCGCATCCGCCACGTCGATCTTGCCGCGAATGGTGTGGCGCGCCTGCGGCAGCCGTGTGCCGCGCGTCGTGAGGTTGACCTCAAGCTGGCCAAAACCGAGGTCTGACGTTTTCAGCCGCGCCCGCACGCCATCGAAAATGCTGGCCGTGTCGTCGCGGTCCGGGCCGATATCGCCGACGGCTACGAAATTGATGCTCATCGGACCATCGCCGGATCAAGCAGATGACAGGCCGCCGCGCCGCCATGCGCCGCCGGCAGCATGGCCGGACGAATGGTCCGGCAGGCGTCAAAGGCCAGCGGGCAGCGCGTGTGGTAGGGGCAACCGCTCGGCGGATCGAGCGGGCTGGGGATTTCGCCGCGCGGCGGCAGCTCCGGCCTTGGCGCATCCGGGTCAGGCGGCAGCGCCGCCGCCAGCAAGGCCTTGGTATAGGGGTGAGCTGGCGTGGTGCAGATGGCCTCGGCGCTGCCACGCTCGATGACGCGGCCGAGATACATGACAATCACGTCGTGCGCCATGAACCGCACAGTCGCCAGATCGTGCGAGATGAACACGCAGCCCAGCCCGTACTCATCCTGCAAATCCTTGAGAATGTTGAGGATCTGGGCGCGAATGGAAATGTCCTGTGAGGACACCGGCTCGTCCAGCATCAGCACTTGCGGCTTTGAGGCGAT
The DNA here is from genome assembly GCA_023433775.1 of Pseudomonadota bacterium. Classification (GTDB taxonomy): domain Bacteria; phylum Pseudomonadota; class Alphaproteobacteria; order Rhizobiales; family Devosiaceae; genus Devosia. The sequence goes on from JAEYTY010000145.1 coordinate 2,422, forward strand.
GGCGCGGGCAATGGCGATGCGCTGGCGCTGGCCCCCGGAAAACTCATTGGGAAAACGGCGCGCATCGGCCCCTGTCAGGCCAACCGCTTCAAGCACTTCGGTGACGCGATTTTCGATATCGGCCTTCGACATCTCCCGGATCGTCGTCAGCGGCTCAGCGATGATCTTGCCCACCCGCATACGCGGATCGAGCGAGGAAAAGGGATTCTGGAACACCGGCTGCACGGCGCGGCGAAATTCGCGCAGTTCGGCGGCGGAGAGTTGCGAGGCTGGCTTGCCCTTGAAGAGGATTTCCCCCTCGGTCGGCTCGTCGAGCAGCAGCAACATGCGGTTGAGCGTGGTCTTGCCGCAACCTGACTCGCCGACAACGCCGAGGGTTCGCCCCGGCTCCAGCGCCAGGTCGAGCTCGGTCACCGCGTGCAGGTCCTGCGTTGTGCCGCGATGGCGCACCTTGAAGACGCGGCGCAGCCCACGAGCCGAAAGGATGGCGCTCATGCCGCGCCCCTTTCGCTGGTAATGGGGAACCAGCAGCGCGTTTTATGCGCCGGGCCGACGAAAAAGTCCGGTGGCGGTTCAAGGCATTTGGGCTGGGCATTGGCGCAGCGGGGATGGAAACGGCAGCCCTGCGGCCGCGCGCCAACCGGCGGCGGCGAACCGGGAATGGTCGGCAATCGTGCCGGCCGGCTGGCCACTGTCGGCACGCTGTCGAGCAAGGCTCTGGTATACCAATGGGCCGGGCGGGCAAAAATCTCGCGCACCGGCCCTTCTTCGACGATCTGGCCGGCATACATCACGGCGACCCGGTCGCACATGCGCGCCACGACGCCAAAATCATGCGTAACGAACAACATCGCCATGCCGAGGCGCTGCTGCAAATCCTTGAGCAGTTCGAGAAACTGATACTGGATGGTGACGTCGAGCGAGGTGGTCGGCTCGTCGGCAATCAGCAGTTTTGGCGCCCGCGCCAGGGCGATGGCGCCCACGACACGCTGGCGCATTCCGCCGCTCATCTGGTGCGGATAGCTGCCAAGGCGCGCCTCTGCCGAGGGAATGCGCACATCTTCCAGCGCGCGGATTGCCCGCTCCTGCAACGATCCTTCCGCGGTGGCGTGGCGGCGCAGGCCTTCTTTGAGCTGATTGCCCACCGAAAAAACCGGATTAAGCGAGGCCATCGGATCCTGAAGGATCATCGAGATTTCGCCGCCGCGCAGGGCCGCCAGCGCGTGCTTGTCGAGCTGGGCTATATTGCGATTGTCATAGAGAATTTCCCCCGACAGGCCCTTGTCGAGCAGTGGCGGAAGGAGGCGCATCAGCGCCATGCCGAGCGTCGTCTTGCCCGAGCCGCTTTCCCCCACCAGCCCCAACGTTTCGCCGGCGCGGATTTCGAGATTGGCGTCTTCGATCAGCGCCGGGCCGCCGCGCCCGACGCGGACGCTGACATTGCGCATGGCGAGCAGCGGGTGATCTTGCGATGCAGTTGTTGCGGCAATGGTCACAGGGTTCGCCCCCTCAAAGCAGGATTGATGCGGTCCGCCAGCGCGTCGCCAACGAGATTGACCGACATGACCGTGAGGAGAATGGCGAGGCCCGGCACCATGCAGAGCCACCAAGCCGTGGTGATGTAGGAGCGACCATCGGCGATCATCGAGCCCCATGAGGGCGCCGGTGGCGGCACCCCTACCCCGAGAAAGCTCAGCGACGCTTCCAGCACGATCACCACGCCCACCTGCAAGGTCGCAACGACGATCAGCGACGGCGCGATATTGGGCAGGATATGGCGCCAGATAATCTGGAAATGCGACAGGCCCGAGGTGCGCGCCAGATCGACAAAGTCCTCGGTGCGCACCTTCATGGTCTCGCCGCGCGCCATGCGGGCATATTGGCTCCACAGCACCAGCGAAATGACGATGATGATATTGGTGAAGCTGGGGCCCGAAATCGCGCCGAGCAGCAGGGCCAGCAGGATGACGGGGAAAGACAGTGCCAGATCGACGAGGCGCATCAGGATGCGGTCGGTCCAGCCGCCGAAATAGCCCGAAACGGTGCCAACAGCCGTGCCGATGGAGCCGCCAGTGGCGATGACCAGCACGCAGACGGTAAGCGAGATGCGCGCGCCGGCAATGATGCGCGAGAGGATATCGCGACCGAGCCTGTCGGTGCCGAACAGATGAGCCCAACTGCCGCCCTCCTGCCATGCCGGCGGATCGAGCCGCGCCCGCAGCGAGCCCGCCAGCGGGTCATAGGGGGTGATGAATGGTCCAAAAACCGCCACCAGAACGAAGAGCACCAGCAAAACCAGCGCCACGCGCACGGTCCAGCCGACCTCGTTCCAGAAGGTGACAATGGGCGTGAATGCGCTCGGCGCCCGCAATTTCGTCTCCGCGCTCACAGTCATCGTCCGCTCCTGCGCATTCGCGGATCGACCACGATGTAGAGAATATCGACCAGCAGATTGGCCAGGATGAACAGCGCGGTGATCACCAGAACCACGGTCTGCACCACCGGAAAATCGCGGGCCAGAATGGATTCATAGGCCAACCGGCCGATGCCAGGCCAGGCGAACACCGTCTCCACCACCACCGCGCCGGTGATCATCACGGCGAAGAATGTGCCCATGAAGGTGATGACGGGAATGAGGCTATTGGCGAGGGCGTGTTTCCACACCACCACCTGTTCGGAGAGGCCCTTCACCCGCGCCAGCTTGATATATTCGCTGCCCAGGGCCTCCAACATGCTGGAGCGCACCAGGCGCGTAATGGCGGCGAGCGTGAAAAGGCCCAGCGTCGCGGCGGGCAGGATGTAATGCTGCCACTGGCCGTAGCCGGAGGTCGGCAGCCGGCGCAGTTGCACGGCGAAAATATAGATCAGCACGATGCCCAGCCAGAAGCTGGGCACCGACTGGCCGATCAGCGCCACCAGCCGCGCGACAATGTCGAAGGGCGAATTGCGCGACACCGCAGCCAGCACACCCAGCGCAATGCCCACGATCAGCGTGAAAACCAGCGCCACGCCGGCAAGGCTCAGCGAGGCGGGAAGCCGCGACCAGACCAGTTGAAGTGCGGGCTCCCGGCTGGCGGTCAGCGAGCGGCCAAAATCGCCGCTCAGAGCATTGCCAATGAATGAGAAATACTGGTGAAACCAGGATTGATCGAGCCCCAGCCTGGCAATGAGCGCCTGGCGGTCGGCCTCGTTGGCGCCGTCGCCCAGCATCAGGGCAACCGGGTCACCAGTCACGCGCGAGAGCAGGAAAATCACCAGGCTCATCAGCAGCAATGCGACCAGGGATTCCCCGACGCGTATGGCTATGGTCTTGGACATGGGGCCACTTTGAGCAAATGACCCCGGCGCGTAAAGCGTCGGGGTCGTGGACAGGGAGGATTAGTCGGCCTTGGTGACGCGGTCGAAATTCCACACATAGGCGGTGGTGATGTCCCACTCGCCGACCTTGTCGCTCACGCCATAGGGTTCGTTCGCCAGGGCGATGAACACGGCGCCGGCCTCGTCGCGCAGATATTGGCCGATCTCGGTGAACATCTGGCTGCGTTTGGCCGCGTCCTGCTCCTGGCTGAAGGCGCCGATCTTGGCTTCCAGCTCGTCTGTGGTGAAGCTGGCGAAGAGGCTGTTGGCCATGAAGCCGGCTTCAAGCCCGTTGGCCGCGCTGGCGAAGGGGAAGCCGCGATGGGTCCAGGCATAGCCATTGGCCCTGCCCTCGGTCCATTCGGTGCGCAGCGATGGCCAGTCGATCGGCTCGATGGTGGCGTTGACGCCCACATCCTGCCAATAGAGCGCCACGGCCTCTGCCATCAGCGGCAGTTCGGCGCCCGGCGCGGTGGTGAAGGTGCGCAGGGTGATGTCAAAGCCATCCGGATAGCCCGCATCGGCCAAAAGCTTCTTGGCCATTTCCGGATCATAGGGATAGGGCTCGACATCGGACCAGGCCGGAACCGGCGTATCGCTGGCCGCGACAGTCGCTTCGCCCTGGAACAGCTCATCGATGATGGTCTGCTTGTCGACGGCGTAGTTCAGCGCCTGGCGCACTTCGCGCTTGGCCCATGGCGCGTCGGCATTGTAGCGATCATCCGAGGTCTGGACGAGGCCGCCGAAGCGAACCACCGGTGACCAGGTGGCCTTCGCCGAAACGATGCGCAGGCCGGCCTGTTCGATGGTGGGGATGGAGTCAAAGCTGATCGGCGCGATATCGGCCTCGCCGGTCTGCAGCATAGCAACGCGGGTCGACTCTTCGGGCACCACGCGGAAGACCACATTTTCGAATTCCGGCTGCACGCGCCAATGGCCTTCGATATCGTCGCGCAGGGTCATGGTGATGACCGAACCCGGCGAGGCACTTTCGACCACATAGGGCCCGGTGCCGACCGGCATGGCCGCACCCTCTTCACCACCGAGGCTCTCGAAATAGGCCTTCGAGACGATGCCCAGCTGCTGGGATGCGCCGAAATAGCCCTGGGCCAGTTCGAAATCAGGATAGTTGAGCGTGACGACCACGGTGCGCTCATCCGGCGTTTCCACCGAGGCAATGGCGCGGCGCATGACCGAGGCCGGGCCGGCGCGGGAATCCTCGCCAATCAGGCGCTGGATGGAATAGGCGACGTCGGCCGAGGTCATCTCCCCATGACCGCCCGAGAACATCACGCCTTCGCGCAGCTTGAAGGTCCAGACGGTGCCATCGGCATTCATTTCCCAGCTTTCGGCCAGGCCCGGAATGGTCTCGCCGGTCGCGGAGTCGATATAGGTCAGATATTCATAGGCGAGATCGAGATAGGTCTTGCGCTGGCCGCTGCCGCCCCAGGGCGTCATAGTCTCTTCTGAAAAGGTCGAGAGCGCGACGATGAGATCGTCTGCCTGGGCAAAGGCCGGCAAGGCCGTAAGCGGAATAAGCGAGGCGCCCATCAGCGCCGACAATGCAAGTCCAGCCGTTCTACGATTGATCCGAGCCATATCTTTCCTCCCTGGAGCTATGGTTGGCCCGATTGTTATGACACAGAACTATTAAGTCAACAAAATTGTCGACTATCTGCACCCCGGTTTGACGGAGGGCGGGTAGCGGGGTAGATTCTGGCCGACAACCAAATCCCCTGCGGAGCAATCGTAAAATGGATGACCTGCCCACGGCAGCATCTTTGTCCAACAGCGTCATCGCCGACCGGATCAAGGCCCGCATCCATTCGGGCGCCTATGCCCCCGGCCAGCGCCTGATCGAGGTCGATCTGGCCGACGAATATGATTCAGGCCGCGGCCGCATCAGGGAAGTATTCAAGACCCTGGTGGGCCAGGGCTATCTCGAATTCATCGCCAATCGCGGGGTCTATGTCCGGCGCTTTACCCGCGCCGAGATCCTCGAAATGGGCCGTGTCCGCGAAGTGCTGGAGGGCCTTTCCGCCCGGCTTGCCGCCGAAGCGCAGATCGCGCCCGAGCAAAGGGCAGCCCTGCGCGCGCATCAGGATAGGCTCGATGCCGCCGAGCAGATCCGCGACATCGACGCCTATAACAACGAAAACTTTGCCTATCACGCCACGATCTGCGCCATTGCCGGCAACAGGCATGTGGACGATTTTCTCCATCGCGTGCGCCTGCCGCTCTACCGGCTGCAATTGCCGCGCAATTTTTCGTCCGACTCCATGACCGCCTCCAATCGCGGCCATCAGGTGATCACCGCCGCCATTCTCGCGGGCAATCCGGACGCGGCCGAGGCCGCCATGCGCAGCCATGTGCGCGATGGCAATGCCCATGTGCTCAGCGTCTCCGAGGACTATTTCAGGTAGCAGGCAGAAACCGCACCGGCACCGACAGAGGCCCATATTCCGGCCATGTCGTCATCGGCGTCGGGCCCACCAGCTCCCAGCCATTGGTGCGGCCGATCATTTCCTCGAGCGAGATGCGCAGCATCAGCCGGGCCAGCGGCGCGCCGGCGCATTGATGCGGTCCAAGGCCAAAGGCGACATGCTGCTTGCCCTCGGGGCGATCGAGCCGGAACGTGTCCGGGTCCTCAAAGGCATCCGGGTCACGATTGGCCGAGGTGAAGGCCAGCGCAATCGGCTCGTCCTTCATAATGCTGCGCCCGCCGATTTCGACATCATGCTTGGCCGTGCGGGCAAAGCCGCGATAGGGCGTGTAAAGCCGCAGCAATTCTTCCAGCGCCGCCGGGATTTTTTCGGGATTGGCCTTGAGCATGGCAAAGTGCTCGGGGTGGCGCGCCAGGTGAACGGCCATGGAGCCGGTGAAGGTCGTCGGCGCAATGATCCCCACCACCAGCAATTGCCGGATCGTGCCCAGGATCATCGCATCGGGCAGCGGCTCGCCATTGTCGTCGCGCGCCGCCAGCAGCGCGCTGGTCGGGTCGGTTTCCGGGCTCATCGGATTGCGCTTGCGCTCGGCAATTATGTCGCGCGCCACCTCATAGAGGAAGAGGCTCGTCTGCTCGAGCTTGGCGAAGTCTTTCACCTGCAGGGCGCGGTTGAAGTCGGCCCCGATATTGCGAATCTTTTCAGCCTGTTCGGCGGGAATGTGGAAGAATTCCGCCAGCACGAAAATCGGCAGGCGATAGGAGAAATCGACGCAAATATCGATCTCGCCCTTCTCCACCAGCGGCGCGAACAGATCGACCACGATGCGCCGCACCACCGGCTCCCAGGCCTTCATCTTGTGTGGCTGGAAGAGCGGCGAAATCGCGCGCCGATAGGGCGTGTGTTCGGGCGGATCAAGATGCAGCGGCGGCCGCCGCCCCGAAGTCGCCACGCGCGGCACGACATTCTGGTTGGCCGTTGAAAATGTCTCGGCGTCGGCCAGAACCTTCACCACATCGGCATATTTGGTGACGACCCAAAAGCCCTCAAAATCGGCGCTATGGGCCACCGGACATTTGCCGCGCAGGTCCTTGAACATGGCAAGGGCGTCATCAAACCCCTCGGTCACGTCCGCGTCAAACTCATGCAGATCATTGCGCGGCGGCACAAAGGCTTTCGGGGCGGGGCCGGAAGGAGAAGTCATAGTCACCTGCTGAACTGTTCGGGCGATCTCCCCAAAGCGGGAAAATCACCGATTGTCGACAATAAAGTCGGCAATGGAGCAGGTCAAGGGAATGTGGGGTGTGGTGGCGGGGCAGTTGCGCAGGCCGGGCACGGCCAAACCTCCGCACGCGGAGCACAAACTAAGTGTAATGGAGTTCGTGAGGCTAAATCAGAGTGGCTAACGCCAGTCTCCCACACCAAAGGATCAAACTTTTGACCGACGCCAACCCGCTGCGCGGGCCTCTTCTTCTGAGCAAAACCAACGCTCGCCATGCGCCGCGACTATGTTGGTTTTGTCGTAATATTCCTGCCCCGGCACATGATAGATACGCTCACTCCGCGTATTCACATTGCCTTTGATGTTGCAGGTCGTACCCTCCTGCGCTGAGGCGGGGGCGGCAGTGAAAACCAACGCGGCTGCGATCGCGGCAAACCTAATCATGAATGTCCTTCATAAAGCGCACCATTATTGGAGCGCTATGGTTGCTGCACAGCCGAAAAGTTGCCCAACAGACAAGCATAGACCTATCAGCGCCAAAAGCTAATATGCCCCGAATGTTGGGGGCAACGCTTATGTTTTTTACTCGTCTGGGCACACTTATAGCTTGGATCGTTCTTACTGCTGGCGCGGCCCAGTACGGCCTTGGCTTCTACGTGGCCAGCATTGACGACAGCCATGCCCGGGCAATTGCTCAGGCGCGACACCTGTTCTCAGCTACTTCAGGAACGGCAATGAATCAGGGACTAGTTGCAATTGGGGTTGCAGTCGCCATCGGCGTCCTGTGCGAGATTAGTCGCGCAGTTCGCCGGTAAAACAGCGCGACCGGAGTTGGTAGATCCGAGCCTGCTTTGTGCGCTAGGCTTTCTCTGCGATCCTCTTCTGCTAAGTTCAACAAAACTCGGGGGCGAGCGTTGAACAGAATTTTCAAGATTGTCGGGCTGGCATTTTTCAGCGCCGTCTTGCTAATCGCAGTTGGCGTGGGCGGCCTAGTCACCTATTCCGCTTTCCAGCCCAAGAGCTTTGATGAATGCATTCTGTCAGAAATGCGCGGACAAGATCAGGCGGTTATTGAAAACGTGCGGGCCGTCTGCCAACGCCGTTTTCGTCTGATGCTCGAAGTTGATGTTCCTTCAGCTCAATGGTCTTGGTCGACGACCAGCGATGGCTATGTGGAGATCGTCACTCGATCCCCATTTAGCTCTACCTATAGTCTTTCGCGGATTGAGGTACGAATATCACCCAAAGATTGCGAGACGTCAGCACGCGCAGATTGGTCGAGTCCGTTCACCCTGTGGGCGACTACGGAGTACGCTGTAAGAGGCCTCTATAACGAGCCGGCGACGTGCCTGAGGATTGAACATGCTTTCGCTTATCGGCGCTAACCAAGCGACTAGCCCATCTTAAGCGTGATTGGCCAAGCAATGGCTTCAGCCCCGAATTTAGAGGACGATTGTCCGCCGCTACGGGATCATACGGAGACGGGATCGCGGTTCACTCCGCTTGTCCCAGGCAAACAGTCCCTCGCAAAGTCGCGGCAGCGACGCCGATGGTTTCGAGTTTCAATGATTTAGGGAAAATGGCGGAGAGGAAGGGACTCTCCGGGAGTTCGGGAAGCGCGGTGCTTTTAGCAACATAGGCTCAAAAACAAATGTGTATCAGGCACATTACGATTTCAAGGGCACCATTGGGCTCGAACAAACTGTCACCCAAAATCTTAGCGGAGGGTCCGAGTTGGGGCCGGTAGCGGACTGTCCGGTTTTGGGAAGCTCGGCCCACATAGCGGACTCTTGGTTGGGCAGTCTGACCTTGGGTCGAGCACGCACGCAGCGATGCAACCATCATCACGCTCTCGGTGAGCGACACAAGAGCTGTGGCCGCATTGCGCGAGCCGCAGACGCATCTAGACTCATGCGGGCAGACATAGGCCACCTTGAAGACAGACGACCTTCCCACGAATTCGACGAAGAGCTCTGTAGGAATCTAGACGCTCTGAATCCCATCGGGAGCCCTGCGAGGGCCTCGACATACGGGTATGATAGCTGTGGCTGCGCTGCCAACAGACGAAATGGATCGGCGGTAGGTCTCCGCCGATCCATCCGATCAACTCGTGGCCGCGGCGGCGCTCAGCTCGAACCTGTCGGTCAGAATGACGCCGGTGAGGCAGCGCCGGGCCGACACTAGTGCCGCCGCCGCGTCAACAAAGCCTGGCGGTCCAGCGATGTAGACCTGCCCTGAGAGCAAGCTGCAATCGAGCTGTTGGATCGTCTCGGCCAAAGGTGATGCCGATGTGCCCCTTGCGACGTCGCCGGTCGTGATCGCCTGATAGGTGAAGCGGGTGTCTGCCTCGGCCGCTTGCGTGAAGATACTATTGAGATAGAAGCCGTCGCGCTGGCGCGCAAAGGAGACCAGATGCAAGCGTCGGCCGTAACTTGAGCTCAGGATCGATTGGACGGGTGCATGGCCGGTCGAGGCGGCAATCGCCAGGATTGGCCCTGTAGTCTGGTCGGCACCGATGGCACTGCCAAATGGTCCGGAAATCCGGACAAGGTCGCCCAGTTCGCGTTCCTCCGCCAGGACGCTGGAGGCGCGACCTCCGGCAATTGCGCGGATGTGAAACTCAAGCTCAAGCGCGCCTTGCTCGCTGGCCACCGAGTAGCTGCGGGTGATGCCGGGCGTCAGTTCGATTTCGAAGAAGTGGCCGGGCGAGAAGGCAATCGGTTCTTCGGGGCGCAGGACCAGCCGATAGATTTCGGGCGCGATGGTGTGGAGCGCGACGATCCGGGCCCGGGCACCGGCGACGACCTGTTCATTGTTCCAGGCAACGGCGACGTCCGTCAGCGGCACAGCGCGGCAGGCCAGAATGTATCCCGAGTCCCGTTCCGCGACGTCGAGAGCGAAAGTGACGTTGCCCGAAAGCAGGCGGGATTTGCACGCCCCGCATCGGCCAGACCGGCAGCTATGGGGAAACTGCACACCAGCGGCGCGGTCAGAACGGCCGAGAGGCCGAAGGCCCAGCTGAGCTTGCGCGCCTCTGCCGCCTTGCGGTCGGCGGCGGGAACCGGCTTGGCACCGGCTTCGGACGCGACCTGACGCACGTCATAGCCGGCTTCCTTGACCGTCGCTTCAAGCACGGCGCGCGTGACCAGACCACCGGTCGCGCTAACGGTGGCTTTTTCAGTGGCGAGATTGACGCTGGCGCTGATGACGCCGGGTACGGCGGACAGGGCCCGCTCGATGCGTCCGACGCATGAAGCGCAGGTCATGCCCTCGATTTCGAGTTCAAAGCTTTCGACGCTGGTTTCATAACCGGCCGAGTTGATGGCGGCGATGATCGCGCTCGGTTGCACTGATCCATCGGTTTCGACACTCGCCCGCTCGGTGGCCAGGTTGACAATGGCCTTGATCGTACCAGGGACGGCGGCAATCGCCTTTTCCACCCGCAGCACGCAGGAGGCGCAGGTCATGCCCTCAATGGGGAACTCGAAACTGGATCCGGAGGTGATGGTGTCCGTAGACATTTTGCAGTCCTTTCATTTCGACTGCCATTCCATCTGGGGCTTCCAACGTTGGTAAGGTCAAGCGCTTTTTTGCGAGAAAAGTGATGGATTGAAAAATCTGCAGATCGGGCCTTGACCCTCCCACCGTGGGAAGAACCATCTTCCCTCGTGTCTCAAGCAGAAAGGACACGACATGTATAACTTCACTGTCTCCGACATGACCTGCGGCCATTGCGCTTCGACCATCGAAAAGGCCGTCAAAAGCACGGACCCGACCTGCGAAATCAAGATCGACGTAGCCGCCCGCAAGGTGCAGGTGGAAACGGCCCGCTCCGCGCAGGACATCGCCGATGCCATCAAGCTGGCAGGCTATTCTGGCACGCTGGCCGCCTGATTGCGCCAGATCAATGGCAGCCGGGCAAAGCGGTCCTATGGTCGCTTTGTCCGGCTTGCCATCACGCGGACAGAATGACAGCGCATCAATTGAGCGGTTTCCTTGGATGCAAAGGCTCCCCATGCTGATCACCCGACGTACTTTCGCCATCTGCGCCGTGAGCCTCGCGGGCGCGACCTTGCTGGGGCCGGCGCTGGCGCAGGCGCAAGACGCAAGCCTGGCAATCTCGATCAAGAAAGATCCGTGGTGTGGTTGCTGCACCGGTTGGGCGCGCCACCTTGGGCAAGCCGGATTTGCGGTTCACGTAGAAGAGATCGAAGACATGGAAGCCGTTAAGGACAATCTCGGAGTCCCAGCCGAGCTGCGTTCATGCCACACGGCGACAATCGACGGATATGTCATTGAAGGTCATGTGCCCGCCGAAGCCATCTTTGCCTTGCTTGATCAACGACCGCAGATCCGGGGTCTAGCGGTTCCTGGCATGCCCATTGGTTCACCAGGGATGGAAAGTCCGGCAGGGAGCGACCCCGATGAATACGACGTGATGGCGTTCGATGGATCAGGTGATTTTGTCTTCATGCGGTTCGCCGGTCACCAACGTGTGTAACCCTTGACCCCGCCCGATGGCGGGACGAGATGAAAACGAAATCATTCATCGAGCACACATGAAGCGGATAGCTCAAATACTGCTGACCTTGTTGATGGCGCTGACGCTCAACGTGTCGATGGCGCTTGCTTCGACCGGACATGCCGCGTCTCATCACTCTGAGGCGCCCATAGCCCAATCCTGCAACCATCACGGTCACGGTTTTAAGAATTCGGGCCATGTAAACCTGCCGGCAGCCGACGGCTGTGCTCAACAGCTCTGCCCCGCCTGTATAGGCTTGCCATTGTCTCTTGCCGCCGAGCTGAGCTTCGTCACATCTCAAACTGCCGCGCTTCCGACATTGACTCAAAGGTCTCCGTCCTGGCAGCCGCCTCTGTTCCGGCCGCCTATCCATATCTGAAGTTCCCTTGATGGCCTCCGGGCCGATCCCTCTTTCAGATATTGGAGTTTTCCATGAGCACTCTGCTCTCTCGCCGCGCCTTTGTTGGCGCATCCCTGGCCCTTGCCGGTAGTGTGGCCCTGCCACGCTTCGCAATGGCCCAGCAATCAGCGCCCCGCACTCTGGTTGCCGAGCGTCGTGTTATTGATGTTTTAGGCGAACCGGCAAACGTCTTCGGCATTCGTGCCCAGGACGGACGACAAGGCCTTTTCCTGCCTGCCGGCGAACGTTTTCTCGTCGACCTCGAAAACCAGATCGGCGACGAAACCATCATCCACTGGCACGGCCAGGTCCCCGATCCTGCACAGGATGGGGTCTCCGACACGGGCTATGTCTCGCCATTGGCAGCCGGCGAAGTACGGTCCTTCGACTTTCCGGCGCGGAGCGGGACGCATTGGATGCATTCCCATCACGGGCTGCAGGAACAGTCACTGCTCGCCGCGCCGCTCGTCGTTTACAGTGCTGAGGACGAAAAGGCCGATATGCAGGATGAAACCGTTCTGCTGCATGACTTCTCGTTCCGTGACCCCGATGAAATCCTTTCTGACTTGACGGGTGGTCAAAGCGGTGGCCACGACATGCACACCATGTCGGGCGGCACCATGTCCATGGGTGGTGGTATGATGATGGGTGGCATGGACCATGGAATGATGTCCATGGACCTCAACGACGTCGCTTATGATGCTTTCCTAGCCAATGATCGTACGTTGGATGACCCGCAGGTCATCCGGACCGAACCTGATGGCAGGGTCCGGCTACGCCTGATCAATGGAGCAACATCAAGCGCTTTCTGGATTAATCTGGGCGATGCCGAGGCGACCGTTCTGGCCGTGGACGGCAATGACGTCGAACCGATTGCCGGCAATCGCTTCCCCATGACACCCGCCCAGCGGCTCGACCTGCTGATCGAAATGAAGGGCAAGTCTGTGGTTCCGGTGCTAGCGCAAGTCGAGGGTCTCGCGGAACGCACCGGCGTCATCATCGCGGTCCAGGGCGCCGAGGTCCCGAAGATTTCGCGGATGGCCGAACAGGTCGAGGTGCCAGTCGATCTGTCACTGGAAGAAAAGCTGGTCTCGCGCCATCCTCTGGTGTCGAGGGCAGTCGACCGGACGATCCAGACCATGATCATGGGTTCAATGGCGCCCTATGCCTGGAACCTGGACAATGCCCCCTGGCCCAATCGCCGCCCGCTGACGGTGAGTGAGGGCGAAAGGGTGACGCTGGAGATCATGAACCATTCGATGATGGCCCATCCCATGCATCTGCATGGTCATCATTTCCAGGTCACGTCGCTCAACGGGCGGGCCTTGAACGGCGCGGTGCGCGACACCGTTCTCGTGCCGCCCATGGCCAGGGTCGGCATCAGCTTCGATGCTGATAATCCAGGACGTTGGCTGTTCCACTGCCACAACCTCTACCACATGGCCACTGGCATGATGACCGAAGTGGTTTACGGCTGACGCCCAGCCTCCGAGCTCTCTGCTCCGCCCGCTCCGTCAATCCGATGGGCGCGGCGGAGCAAGACGTACGTCCCGACCAGGATCACAGTCGGCCAGAGCATGGTGTTGAAGATGTCTTTTGCCGAGCCACCAAGTTCGGCTGTGGATGGACCATGATGGAAGATGTCCACGCCCTCGTTGACCAGCTCAAACGCCAGCACTGTCGCCCAAGGGAGCCAGAGCCGGCGACCCCGGGACAGTGTCAGGAAGACGATCAGATAGATCGCCAACCCCAGGTGGATGTGAAGCGCGTCCTTGCTGAGGTGCAAAAGCTCGCTGAGACTAGTCTTAAGCGCGTTGAGCATGGTAGGCCCTCCCTGCTTGGGCCTACCACCGCCGCCTTATCGACAGGTTACGCTGGCCTCCCGCTATTTGATCCGGGCGGAACGCAGCCGCAGCGAATTGCCAATCACACTCACCGAGGACAGGGCCATGGCCGCCGCCGCAATGGCCGGAGACAAGGTCAGGCCAAAGACCGGGTAGAGCACGCCTGCGGCGATTGGGACACCGGCTGCATTGTAGACAAAAGCCAGGAACAGGTTCTGGCGGATGTTCTGCATGGTGGCATGCGACAGGCGCTTTGCCCTGGCAATGCCGATCAAATCGCCATTGAGCAAAGTCACACCAGCACTTTCCATGGCCACATCGGTGCCGGTGCCCATGGCGATGCCGACATCAGCCGCAGCAAGGGCCGGTGCGTCGTTGACGCCGTCGCCAGCCATGGCCACGACCTTACCCTGACTGCGAAGATGCTCGACCACCGCACTTTTGCGCTCGGGAAGGACGTCCGCTTCGACATTGTCGATTCCGAGCTTTTGACCAACGGCCTTGGCGGTGACTGCATTATCGCCGGTCATCATCACTACACGCATGCCCTGGCTCCGCAGATCGGCAAGCGCTTCTGCGGTCGTGGCACGGATCGGATCGGCTATCCCAAGGGCGCCAGCGACATTGCGGTCGACCGCGACGAGTACCACTGTCGCCCCCTCGGCACGTACGTCGTCAGCGCGGGATCGCCAAATGCCCAGTTCCACACCCTCAGCCTCAAGATATTTTGCGCTGCCGATCAGCACACGACGGCCTTCGACTATGCCCGTCAGCCCCTTGCCGACAGGGGAGTCAACGTCGCTCGGCGCGGACAGTTTGAGTTTGCGATCCTCCGCGGCGGCCACGATGGCCACGCCAAGAGGATGTTCGCTGGCGCGTTCGAGACTGGCGGCAAGCGTCAGGAGTTGGGTTTCGTCGAAACCATCCGCAGGTATTATCCGGGTGAGGCTCGGACGGCCCTCCGTCAGCGTTCCGGTCTTGTCGACCACGATCGTGTCGATCTTCTCCAGCCGCTCCAGAGCCTCGGCATTCTTGATCAGCAGGCCCAGCTGAGCGCCCTTGCCGACACCCACCATGATGGACATGGGGGTGGCAAGACCCAAGGCGCAGGGGCAGGCGATGATCAGAACCGAAACTGCAGCAACCAAAGCATGCGCCAACTTCGGTTCAGGCCCCCAAATCATCCACGCCAGGAATGCTAGGATAGCGATGACGATCACCAATGGCACGAACCAGCCTGATACCTGATCGGCAAGCCGCTGGATCGGCGCTCGCGACCGTTGCGCTGCTGCGACCAGTTGAACGATGCGCGACAGCATTGTGTCACGTCCGATCTCGGTGGCCTGCATGACGAGGCCGCCCGAGCGGTTGATCGTTCCGCCAATCAGCCGAGCCCCCTCGGTCTTGGTGACTGGCATGGATTCTCCGGTGACCATGGATTCATCGACGGCACTCCGCCCCTCCAGGACGGTGCCGTCGACCGGCACTTTCTCGCCGGGCCGAATGCGCAGATGGTCGCCGACCATCACCGCGTCGACCTCGACTTCCTCGTCGGATCCATCCGGTCGGATGCGCCTCGCAGTCTTAGGTGCGAGACCGAGCAAAGCTTTCATCGCGCCCGAGGTCTGTTCACGGGCCCGGAGTTCAAGAACCTGTCCAAGAAGCGCCAAGGCCGTGATGACCGCGGCGGCTTCGAAATAAACCGGCACGGCTCCATCCATACCGCGCATGGATGATGGGAAGATGTCCGGCACCAAAGTTGCCAGCATCGAATAGAGCCAAGCCACGCCGATACCCATGGCGATCAGCGTGAACATGTTCAGGCTGCGATTGACCACGGACGCAGCCCCGCGCTGGAAGAAGGGCCATCCGGCCCAGAGAACGACGGGCGTCGCCAGAACAAGCTGGATCCAGTTGAGCGCCTGACCAGAAAGGACCCCATGCAGATCAACCAGATGCGCGGTCATCTCCAGGACGAAGACCGGTGCGGCGAGCGCCGTGCCGACCCAGAAACGCAATGTCATATCGCGTAGCTCAGGGCTAGGAGTATCGTCGGCCGTAGGCATTTCCGGTTCCAGCGCCATGCCGCATATGGGGCAGGAGCCGGGCTCCGACCGGCGGATCTGGGGATGCATGGGACAGGTCCAGACAGTGCCCTCGGCTGCCGGTGCTGCCTTTGCCGGCGACGCCGCTACATATTGCTCTGGATCGGCCTTGAACTTGTCGTGACAGTTCTGCGAGCAGAAATAGAAGGTTCGCCCGTCGAAAGTGGCCTGAAACCTGGCCGTCGACGGGTCCACGTCCATGCCGCAAACGGGGTCCTTGGTCAGAGTTGGCGGCGGCCTGTCTTCACGCTGATGCGACGCGTGACCATGCGAATGGGTGTGGTGGGCGTGATCGTCTGACATGGTGGCACCTCCCAAAGCAAGCAGCTTGCACCTTCCAACGGGGGTAAGGTCAATCTGACTCTCTGCTTTCTATTGTCCGGCCTGACGAAGGCAGAACCCTCGTGAATGCTTTCAGATCAACCGTGAGGCCGACAGCTTTGTTAGCGCCGCCTGCGACGAAACATGCTCAATGGCGGCCGCTGTTCCCAACTGCAAAGGCTGAATGGACCAAGCGGACCATTTCATCTCGCTCCGGTCGATTGTGGTTTTGGAACCACCATCGCAACGCCGCCATAGTGGCGCTCGCATACATGAGCGCCCGAACTTCGGCCTCTGCGGGAGGGATTGCTGCCTCGGCCAGGAGTGCCGTCCCAAGGGTCTGCGCGATGGT
>JAEYTY010000025.1 GCA_023433775.1 Pseudomonadota bacterium
CACGCAGCTCGCGTCGCTGGCCGCAGACCGCGACGTCGACGCTGCCCCCGGCGACAGCGCGTCCGTGGTCGTCACGCCCCGCACTGTCATCGATCCCGACGCCGTGCCGATCGCCAATCTGCACGTATACACCGCCGTCCCGCGGCTCCTGCTCGATATCGGCCACGACGCCGTTCGTGCGTGGAAGGACCTTCGCGGGCTCGCGCAGGGCGTGACCCGCGAGGTGCTGCATGAGGAGGTTGCCCGCGTGCTGTGGAGCCATCGTGTTCTGCCCACCCAGGTGCGCGAGCGACTCACAGCCGACCCGGTCCGTGTGGCGTAGGAATATTTTGCACGATTGAATGTAGCCATACGGCGCCTGATCTGTGGTACGGTCTGGCCATGGCAAGCGACGAGTTGATGCTGGCGACGGTCCGGGTGGCCCGTGGCATGACGCAGGCGTCCCTTGCCAAGGCTTCGGGCGTCTCGCAGGCGACGCTCTCGAAGGTCGAGAGCGGCGTCGTGCAACTCGACGCGACGCGGATGGCGGCCGTCGCCAAGGAGTTGGGCGCGCTGCCGGAGCTGCTCGAGCAGCCGGCAGACTTCGCCGGTGCCCATGCAGTCGTGTTCCACCGCAAGCGGGCCTCGCTGCCCGTCTCTGCGGCTAACCGGCTGCGCTCGACCCTAGACCTGACGCACCTGCAGGTCGGCGCCCTGCTGGCGCAGAGCGCCACCGTGCGCGTCACGCGGACTCCGCTGCCCGACGACGGCTACGTCACTCCAGAGGAGGTGGCCCAGCAGGTGCGCCGCGACCTCGGCGTGGCGGGCGGGCCGATCGCGAACCTGGTCTCGGTCCTGGAGTCCGCGGGCGTCGCGGTGGTTCGCCGCGACTTGGGGTCAGTGAAGGTCGACGCACTGATGTCCTGGCCCCCCGGCGCGCGTCCGCTCGTCCTGCTCGGCGAGCATGCGCCCGGCGACAGGCAGCGCTTCTCGATGGCGCACGAGCTCGGCCACGCGGTGATGCACGACGTGCCTCGCGACGACCAGGAGGCCGAAGCTGATCGGTTCGCGTCCGAGCTGCTGATGCCGCGCGCCGACATCTCCTCCCAGCTGCGCGACGTGAGCTTGGCACGTCTGGCTCGCCTCAAGCAGGAGTGGGGCGTGTCCATGGCCGCGCTGCTGCGCCGCTCGCGTGACCTCGGCGAGATCGGCGACTTCCAGTACCGGCGGCTGAACATCGAGCTATCGCAGGCCGGGTATCGCACCCGCGAGCCCGTCGAGATCCCCGTCGAGGTCCCCCGGCTGATCGAGTGCCGCGTTCGTGACCTTCTCGCGAACGGCGCCACGGTCGCCGACCTCGCGCAGTTGACTTGGATGACCGAAGACGACTTCCGGCGCACGTACCTGTGGGAGGACGCGGCATGACGTCGAACTTGCCGAACCCGGTGACGACCCAGCCGCTGGCCCGGGATGTTGCCACAGGCCTGCGCGACCGTGTTCTGACGGTCGGCACGGCCTTCTCCCCGAGCCTCCTCGGGCAGATCGACCCCGATCTGGGCGGTCTGGTCGTCGTCGGTGAACGCGCTCACGCCACGGTCAGGGAGCTGACGCGCCAGTACCCCACGCTGCCCATCCTCATCGAGCCCACCACCGTCGCGAACGCCGCTGCCACGGTCGAGCACCCCTTCATCCTCGAGAACGACAACACCCTGTTCCCGGTGACCGTCGAGCAGGTACTCGACAGCCAGCGACAGGCCGGCGCGACCTTCGCCGT
Source organism: Pseudomonadota bacterium (assembly GCA_023433775.1). GTDB lineage: Bacteria > Pseudomonadota > Alphaproteobacteria > Rhizobiales > Devosiaceae > Devosia. Next base: position 1,754 of record JAEYTY010000025.1, read on the forward strand.
CACGCCCAGCGGGCAGATTCCCGCCGGCGACAGCGCGACGCTCAAGGCGGTCGTCCATGGCGCGAACGCCATCGCCGCGGCGGACGCGCTAACGCTGGTCGGAGTGCCCGACCTGTGGTTGACCCAGCCGCTGGTCAAGACGCTGTGCCGCGTCCTGCACGACAGCGAGCACCCGGTGCTGCTCTCACTGATCAACAGCTCGGGCGACCCGCTGGAGCGCAAGGCCGCCGCGACGGGCTACCGGCAGGTCGCGGAGACCCTCGGCGACCGCGTCATCGGATGGCGGACCGATCTGTCGGGACTGGGGCTGATCGCGCACGGCGCGCTGAGCGCGGCCATCGGGATCCGCCCATCCCAGCGGCGCCTCGCCCAGTTCGACCGCCCGCCTCGCTCGTCGGACAAGCGCGACGGCACACCACACGTCCTGCTGCCAGATCTACTGCGGTTCAGCCGCTCGAGCGTCATGCACCACGAGTGGTTCGCCAGCACGCGTCCCGACGCCTGCCCGTGCCGGTGGTGCGCGGGCGCCGATATCGACAGGTTTGATGACAGTTCCGAATCCGTGGAGGTCGCCCACCTGCACAACGGCGCGATCCTCCAACAGCTCGTCGAAGCGTGCATGTCGGTGCCCCCCGACCACCGCGCGTGGTGGTGGCGCCGCCGGATTGAGGACGCCGTAGGAGCGCATGCCGAGCTCGAGGCCCGGATCAGCCGCCCCATCGCCCAGCCCACCTACCTCAAGCGTTGGCTGGAGGCCATGGGCTGAGGCGTGCCCGTCACGCGAACCGCGCGCAACGCCTGCTCCGCAAAGACCCACGACGCACCTGTGTAGCGCTGCGGCAAGAACGGCGCAGGGTGCACGACCTCACGCACCCCGGTCGAGGTCGCAACACACACACCCACGCCCCAGTACGTCGCCTCAACACAAAGCACGTCGAGATCGGCAGGCTCGACGTCGAGCATGAGACGTCGTGCGCTGTACGGCGCGAACCGTCCGATCTCATGTAGCGCCTGACGCCAGCGGCGCGTCGGCAACGTGATCATGCGAGTGTCGAGCGCGGGCGAGACCCGGCGGCGCAGGAGGTGCCCGTTGATGACGTCGACGAGCGCTGGGTGACGGCTCGCTAC
>JAEYTY010000118.1 GCA_023433775.1 Pseudomonadota bacterium
GCTCAGACCAAGGAGATGACCGACGCGCTTGGCTCTCTAAAGACATAGGGAATCGTGTCGCAGCCGTCCTTGTGATAGTCACGGCCTAACTCGACCAAAGAGGGTCGCCGGCCGTGGCTTCGACAGGCGGCCCGACGCCGAGACGGTAACGAAGTTCCGGTCCGCCGTTGCTCTTACGGATGCCCCGTCACCAAACCCACGGCGGCGCGGATGACGAGGATCCAGACACAGGCCGAAAAGACGGACCCGATCAGCAGTATCTTCAGTCGCTCGGTCACGAACTGTCCTCCAAAGGCTCTGGCGCCGTGATCTGAGTCGGACTTGCATCATTGCGATTCACCCGATTCTCCGTCGGCGCCATGGCTGCTGGGATAACCAATCCTTCTGTTTCTCTGATCCGTGTTTACCACCGCCACGTGACGGTTGCGTGAAGCCCAGTCGTCTCGTGGCGAGCGCGATACAACTCCGTTAAGCGAGGTAGCGCGGCTTTCGCCTGATATTGGAAGGTTCGAGCAGGATAGGGTTGCCGATCCCCAGGAGCGGGCAGAGACCGCCAGCCGCGGTAGAGCAACCTTCCTAGTTGCGTCCCGAGGATGACTGGCGGGCCAGACCACCCAGCCCATTTGCAACCACTGCAACGAAGAGGAGGGCGACGCCCTGGATTTCGAGACTGAAATCGACGGTGGAATGGAGGGCGCAGACGATCAGTGTTCCGATGGCCGCGACCACTGCAGCGTCGTCTCTCCCTTCCAATCGCACCAGCCTCAGGAGCCCAATGAAGCAAAACGTCAGAATGGCCAGCGGGATTGTGCCGAATACGACACCATAGCTGACCCACAGCGCCAGATAGGAATTGTGGGTTTTCTCCCATACCGCATCGAAGCTGACGGGGGCCATGTGATAGAGGGGATAAGCATACTCAAAGCTGCTGCCTCCGAAGCCGAGCAGCGGGCGATCGGCGATCATCGTCAGCACCTGACGGTAGAGATCCGCCCGGACATTTGCCGCGCTTTCGACGGAGCCCAGGCGCTCGACAAGGATGTTGCCGTAAAGAAAGAGCAGAGCGGAGAAGATAAGAAGGCCAAGCAGGATACTTGTGGCTATGGCCGCCATGCTCAGGCGTCTGTTCAGGCGGAGGACGCTGATCGCGAATGCCGAGACGGAGCCGCATATCGCCGCAAAGAAACCCATGCGGGACGCGGTGAGCACTAGTGCAGCCGCGATGAGAAGCAGGCCGACGAGGATGAGGATGAATTGGCCTCTTCTCCCTTCGAACAGGTCGAGCCAGCGGGTAGCCCCGCCGATGATAGTGCCAATCAGCGCGGAACCTATTGTGGCGCCAATCGCGAGGAAGGTGGCATAGGAATTCCGGTTGACGAAACCTCCGGTCACGAAGCCTTGGTAGGCCCATTTCTCGGTGAACAGGATCGTATCCTCGAACTCGAAATACAGCAGCAGCCCGTAAACGGCATGGGCAACGACGATGCCAAACAGCACCTTCAGAAACAATGTGGAACGCAAGCGGTTCGCTCCTACCTGCAGGCAGAGATAGAACAGGAGCCCGTAGCTCAGCCACCGCAGCAGGGCGAGCGCCGTGTCGCCTGGCGTGATCGAGATGGATCGACCCGGGTCGATATCCCCCGGCAGGGTCAGCCATGACCGTGGCAGCAGATCCGCGATCGGCAGGAGTTGCAGCACGATGAACGCGGTGAAAAGCCAGAACAGGCCGCTGATCGTACGGTAGCGCCCTGTAGTGGCCCGCAAAGATACATCCGCAAACCCGAGCCGAGCGAAATACACGGCGGCCCAGACGAAGAGCAGAGCGGCTGAAAGAGCCCATATGGCAGGGCGATTGCCACCGAGGGCCAAGGGCGCCAGAAATACGGTGGTGGCAACTACGCCCGCGGTCCAGTTGTTGAGACGGTACCTTGTCTGGAAGCTGCTTCTCGCCTGCATCCTGCGTTCGCCTCTGAAGCCGAAGGGCCGTTTGATCGAGCCAAAGCATTAAGTGGATGTTTCAGCATCTGCAACTGCTCGAATCGGACCAATCTCGCCAGGAACTGCACACAACAGTTACCTGCAATTGCGGCGCTGCGTCATCTTCTTGGATATCGAGCCTACTCCGGCCGGCAAAAAGCTCGGAAGGTGACAAAGATCGATCAGACCTGCAGCGGAGTGATCGTGTCCACTCGTGTATCACCTTCGATCATCCCCCTCTTGAGGTCGCGTCGACCGCGTTCTACTTCTATGACCGTATAGGCCTTCTCGTCGCGGAACAGGCTCGCATGCCGCGTCGTGACGTCCTCACCGGGCAAAGCCTCGACCTCCATGTAATCCAGCTCGCTGCCCGCGGCCACGATCCGGGCGTCTCCGGCCGTTCGGGCGGCAACGGTGATCTCTCGGGCTTCCGGCGCATTGTCCCAACGTGCGTCATTGGCCGGCGCGACAGGGACGAGGCGATAGATGTTGAGAAGCTCGCCGTCGCTTGTTGCTGTGGCCGCCGCCTCTGCGTCCGCAATCTGCGCCTGGCTCTCGACGGAGCGGCCGAAGTTCGTGGAGCTTGTGCCAGTGTTGAACGGTTCGTTGCCGATGCCGTCATTTCTTG
>JAEYTY010000136.1 GCA_023433775.1 Pseudomonadota bacterium
CCCCTGTCTCGCTGCGGGCGAAAATGGGGCCAATCTTTTGCCCGTCAATGCACTGGCGCGCGACGGCATAGCCAGTAATCGCACCGTCATCGACCAGCGCCAGCGCCTTGTGTGGCTCGGCCACCCAATGGCGCAAAAACCCGTCTCGTTCGGCAGGAAAGCATTCAGCATCAAGGGCATGGACTGTTGAGGCGCTGGCGACCGGGCCAATGCCTGCGGGGTGTTGCTGCTCGACGACGCCACTCATGCGGATGGTCTCATAGGCTTTCACAAAGCCCATGCTGGCATAGTTGCCTTGCTGCTCGGGCACGCCATCAAGGCCAATGGTTCTGTGGCCAAGATAGGCCAGTCCCGCGTTCCAAACGGCTTTGCCGTGGCCCTGGCTTCGCCAGTCTGGGTGGCAGATGTAAAGGCCTATGAAACCGTAGTTTTCGCCATAAGCCACGGCGGCAATGCCGGCGACCATCTTCTCCCCGACAAATGCGCCGAGAAACCCGTTGGGATCAGCAGCGAAAAACGGCTCGACGTCTGCCAGCCCAGGGTTCCAGCCTTCATGAGCTGCCCAGTCGAGCAGGGTTCGGACGCCCTTGGGGTCGAGCTTGCGGATGGTTCTCACAGCGGCGCGAATTCGGCCATGGCGCCGGTGTAAGTCTTGGCCACGGGCCTCGCATAGGCGCCGCGCTTGCTGGTGGTAAGCCCCAGTTTTACAAGGCCTTCTGCCTGTTTGACTGCCGCGCCGACGCCGTCGATCACCGGCATTCCGAACTCGTCGCCCAGCGTTTTCGCCAGATCCGCCATGCCGGCGCAGCCGAGGACAATGGCTTCGGCATTGTCTTCGGCGATGGCCCGGACGATCTCGTTGCGTAGCCGGTCGCGGGCCCCGGAATTGGGGTCTTCGAGCGATAACACCGCGATATTGGCAGCGCGAACCCTTGCGCGACCGGCCATTCCGTAGCGGTGAACCAGTTCTTCGATGGGAACGCGGGAGCGTTCCATGGTGGTGACGACGGTAAATCGCTTGGCGATGAAGCCGGCCATGCTGAGCGCGGCTTCGCAGATGCCGAGAACCGGAATATTGGCCATGGCCCGGGCGGCGTCGAGGCCGGTATCGTCGAAACAGGCGATCACGGCAGCATCGGCGCCATTGCGCTCGGCAATGCCGACTTCGCGCAAAAGGCCAGGCAAAGCAAAGGCTTCATCGTAATAGCCTTCGATAGAAACGGGGCCCATTGAGGAGGTTACGGGCATGATTTCCGTGTCCCCACCCGCCGCCAACCGCGCCGCATGGGCGATGGTCGCGGTCATGCTGGCCGTGGTGTTAGGGTTTATCACTTCTATGCGGATCATGCGCGGGACCGTCGCTTATTGATCACCATAATTGTGCCCAGAGTCACCAGAATGACCAGGAATGAGAACACACTGGTAACAGTCCCGAGGGCGTAGAGCACCGGTGTCGTGACATTGGTGGTCATGCCGTAAATTTCGAGCGGCAGCGTGTTGGAGCTGCCCGAGGTCATCAGCGTGCGCGCGAACTCATCATAGCTGAGCGAGAAGCCGAAGAGCCCCACCCCGATCAGGCTCGGCGCGATCATCGGCAGGACGACATGGTAGAATGTCTGCCAATTATTGGCGCCGAGATCGCGCGCGGCTTCTTCGTAGGACGGCGAGAAGCGGTTGAAGACGGCGAACATGATGAGGACGCCAAAGGGCAGGGTCCAGGTGAGATGGGCGCCATAGGCGGAACTAAACCAGGCGGGGCGCCAGCCGATCTGCTGGAACAGCACGCCGATGCCGAGCGATACGATGATCGAGGGCACGACGAGGCTGGCGACGGTGAGATAGAAGAGCGGCGAAGCGCCGATAAATTTGCGGCGGAAGGCGAGACCGGCCAGTAGCGAGACGACGACTGTCGCCACCATCACCATCAATCCAAGCGCGAAGGAACGCCCGAAGCTGGCGCCGAAATTGCCCACGGCCTGGGTTTCGAAGAGGTTTTGAAACCAGCGCAGCGACACGCCATTGAGCGGGAAGGTCAGTCCGCCCTGTGGCCCCTGGAAGCTGAGGATGAACACCGCCGAGAGCGGGCCATAGAGAAACAAGACGAAGAGAATGAAAAAGGCGGCGAGGACATAAAAGCCGGGCGGACGTTTCTCGCGTTCCATCTCAAAGCTCCTTGCGAATATCGACGATGCGGAGAATGCCCGCCACCATCAGGAGCACCAGCACCAGGAGAACGATGGCGTTGGCGGCGGCGGCTGGATATTGCAGCAGGCTCATCTGGTTGCGCATCATCAGCGCCACGGAGGCGGATTGGCCGCCGCTCATCACCTGCACGGTCGAAAAATCGGCCATGACCAGGGTCACGACGAAAATGGTGCCAATGGCGATGCCGGGCTTGGCCAGCGGCAGGATGACATTCCAGATGATCTGCGCGCCCGAGGCGCCGGCGTCGCGCGCCGCTTCCACCAGGGATTTGTCGATGCGCATCATGGTGTTGAAGATCGGGGTGACCATGAAGAGGGTGTAGAGATGCACCATGGCGAGGACCACGGCAAAATCGGAATAGAGCAGCCACTCGATCGGCTCTTCCACGATCCCCGCGCCGACAAGGCCGGAATTAATGAGGCCATTGCGACCGAGCACCGGAATCCACGAAATCATGCGGATGATGTTGGAAGTGAGGAAGGGCACGGTGCAGATGATAAAGAGCACCATCTGCGTTGTGGCGCTGCGCACATGGAAGGCGAGGAAATAGGCCACCCAGAAGCCAACAAAGGCGGTTATGGCCCAGACGATGGCGGCGAATTTCAGCGTATTGAGATAGGTGCGCCAGGTGACCCATGAGCCGAGTGTTTCGGCATAATTGAGGGTCATGAAGTCCGGATACATGCCGGCAAAGTCATAGTCCCAGAAGCTGACGATCAGCAGCATCAGGATCGGCAGGGCGAGGAAGAAACCGAGAATGACAAGCAGCGGCGTTGCCTGAAGATAGGGTGTGGCGCGGCTCAGTATGGTGTTCATTGGGTCGACCTCGACATCGCAAGCCCCGGGGGAAGGGTGCGGACCGGAGCCCGCACCCAAAAGCATCAAGCAGCGATGAATTCGTTCCAGCGGCGGACCATGTAGCGGTCCTCGTCCATCACAGAATTCCAGCAGGCGACCTTGCCCATGCGCTCTTCGAACGAGCCGCCATCGCGCACGGCGCCGGCCTTTTCCATGACCGTGCCATCGGGGGCGAGAATATCGCCCTGCGCCGGCTTGCCTTCGATCCAGAAGCCCCATTCGTCGGCCGACATGTGCTGCTTGGCTGTTTCCATATTGGCGGAATAATAGCCCTGGCGGTTGAGATAGCCGCCGACCAGCCCGATGTGTACCAGTTGATATATTCATAGGCGGCGTCGAGCTGGGCGCCCGAGAGGTGAGCGGCGAGACCCATGCCGCCGCCCCAGGAGCGATAGCCTTCCTTGAGCGGCTGATAGGTGCAGGCGATGCCTTTTGAGCGCACAGCGGCAACGGCCGGCGACCACATGGACTGGATGACGACTTCGCCCGAGCTCATCAGGTTGACCGACTCGTCGAAGCTCTTCCAGAAGGCGCGGAACTGGCCGTCCTGCTTGGCCTTGATGAGGAAATCGATGGTGGCATCGATCTCTTCAGTGGTCATATTGCCCTTGTCGCCATAGGTGATGTTGCCCATGGCCTCCATGATCATGGCCGCATCCATGATGCCGATCGAGGGCACATTGATGATGGCGGTCTTGCCCTTGAAAGCCGGGTCCATGATATCGGCCCATGACGAGATTTCGCGACCGACGAGGTCGGGGCGGATGCCGAGGGTGTCGGCGTTGTAAATGGTGGGCACCATGGTGAACCAGCCGGTTTCACCCGAGGCGAAGGTCTTGCTGTCGGGACCCTCGACAAAGCCAACCGTGTGCGGCGCAGTGCCCTGGGCAATGACGCTGTCGGGCAGCAGCTTGCCGGTTTTGAACAGCGGGACGATCTGGTCGTAATAGGTAAGGCGGCTGGTATCCATCGGCTGGATGACACCGGTGGGGAACACCTTCTTGAGGATCCAGTATTCGATGTCGGCGATGTCATAGCTGTCGGGCTGGGTGACGGCGCGCTGTGCGGCGGCGTCGGAATCCGTTGCCGTCATTTCGAGCGTGATGCCCAGGTCTTCCTTGCACTTTTCGGCAATGGCGTTGAGGTTCGACACACCGGTGCCGAACTGCCGGAGGGTGATCGGGTTCTGCGCCCAGATGGTGGGGAAACCGGTGATGGCGCCGGAGCCCAGAGCAGCGCCGGCAACGGCGGCAGTGCCCGTCTTGAGGAAATTGCGGCGCGAAAGGCCGGTCTTCTTGGTGGTGTCTGTCATAGCCTTGATGTCCCTGTTTCTGGCTGGTTAGGAATTGAGCGTGCCGAGAATGACGGCGTCTTCGGCATCCCAATGGAGTGGCGCCGCGTCCCCGACGGCGACCGGGGTCGCGTAGAAGGCTTTGTCGGTGACGATGGCGGTGAATTCGGACGTGCCGGCGCCTTCGATGGTGAGCTTCACCGTGGCGCCGCGATATTCGATGTTGGAAATAATGCCGGTGAAGCCGAGGCCCGTGGCGGTGCCTGCGCCCGTCCCAAGCCGGACATGGTCGGTGCGGATCGCCGCATCGACATCTGCGCCGGGTTCCATGGCCGGACCGGAAGCGGTGAATGTGCCGCCACCCGGCACCGCGAAGGTCACCGTGCCGTTCTCGGAACTGACAACCTTGCCGGAAATCACGTTGTGATCGCCCATGAAGCGCGCGACGAAGGCCGTGGCGGGGCGCTCGAAGACTTCGCGCGGGCTGGCTGCCTGTTCGATCCGGCCATTGCTCATCACGACGATGATGTCCGCCAGCGCCATGGCCTCTTCCTGGCTATGGGTGACATGGACAAAGGTGATGCCGAGCGTTTTCTGAAGCTTTTTAAGCTCGGCGCGCATCCTGATTTTGAGGAAGGGGTCGAGGGCCGAAAGCGGCTCGTCGAGCAAGAGGGCTTCAGGGTCGGTGATCAGGGCGCGGGCCAGAGCCACACGCTGCTGCTGTCCGCCGGAGAGCTGCGCGGGGCGACGCGCGGCATAGGCATCCATCTGCATCAGCTTGAGCATGTCGAGCGCTCGTGCCCGCCGCTCGTCCTTGCCGACGCCAGCCATTTTCAGGCTGAAGGCAACATTGTCCACGAGATCAAGATGAGGGAAGAGCGCATAGGACTGGAACATCATGGCCGTGCCGCGCCTGGCCGGCGGCAGGTCGTTGACCACTGTTTTGCCCAGGCGGATGTCGCCAACCGAAACACTCTCGTGACCGGCGATCATGCGGAGCGTTGAGGTTTTGCCACAGCCCGATGGTCCGAGGAGGCAGCAATAGCTCCCGGCGGGAATTTTGAGGCTGATGGCGTCTACAGCAGTGGTCTTGCCGTAAATCTTGGAAACCGATGCAATGTCGATCTCGGCAGCTTTTGACATTCAGCATCCCCCGTTTGTCGGGGAAGACAATGCACTCGCCGTGCCAGACTCGATCTGTGGGCTTAAGCGTTTGATTTGAAAGAGTTTCGGAGATTTCGCAGCAGGTGGGCAATTGTTGTGCACGTATTAATGCTGCATTAAAATTAGGCAAGTGTCTGCATAATGCACAAAAATTGTATGCAATAATGAATGGATCTGTGTGCGACTTATTGCTTTCGTCAAAGCGCGATTCTTCATATGTATGGTGCATCGGGTGACCCATGACGCTTGACGACCAGACATTTTCCGCGCCGCTCGCTGAAGACCGGACCATGATGATCCGCGATCATCTGCGCGATGCCATTGTGGATCGGCGTCTGGCGCCCGGCACAAAGCTCAATGAGGTCGAAGTCGGCACGCTATTCGATGTGAGCCGCACAGTGGTGCGCGCGGCGCTCCAGGCGCTGTCATTCGAGGGGCTGGTTCGAACCGAGCGCAATCGCGGCGCCTTTGTTGCCAATCCGACGCCGGAAGAAGCGCGGCAGGTGTTTGAATCCCGTCGCCTGATCGAGCCGGGCATAGCGCGTGCTGCAGCACAAAATATCACGGCCTCCCAGATCGCCGCGTTCCGCGAGAGGCTGGAGGACGAAAGCCGGCTGATGAGCGAGCGCGGCCCATCTGCCCGCCGCGCGGAAATCCATGCCTCGGGCGATTTTCATCTGCTGTTGGCCAGCGTCGCCGGCAACGCCATTCTCGTGCGCTTCATGGAAGAACTGGTGGCGCGTTCGTCGCTGGTGATCGCGCTTTATGGCCGTTCGGGCGCCTCAAGCTGCGGCCATGGCGACCATGCCGCGATCCTCTCGGCTGTCGAAGCGCGGGATGGTGAAAAGGCCAGCGCGCTGCTGCTGCGCCATATCGACCATATCGAAGCGGACCTTGACCTGCGCCCGGCAAATGGCCTGGGCCTGCGCGAAGCGCTGGCGCGCTAGGTTGTAGCTCTACCCCCTAAAAAACTGAGGACCAGCATCGGGCAAGGCCGCAATGCTGATCCTCATACGGCCAATGGGGCATGGCCGGTCTCTCTCGGGGAGGTGAGAGAGATTTTTTTAGGCGCTTACAGCGCCTTGACGGGCTTGAGGCCCTGCTGTGACGGAACGCGCTTGATGGCGTTGATCAGCGGCTTGCCGAATTCGGGGATGCTGATTTCAAAGACGTCCCCTTCCTCGGTCACGATGCCATCGCCGAACGAGGCGACGGAGGTGCCCAGAAACTGCACATGCACATCGCCGGGGCGCAGGAACTGGTTGTACTTGAAGTGGTGATATTCGAGGTTGGCCAGCGAATGGCACATATTGTCCTCGCCGGTGGGGAATGACTTCTCCCACAGCACTTCACCCTTGCGCAGGATGCGGGCGTGGCCGACCAGATTGCCCGGCAGATCGCCGATGAACAATTCCGGGCCATAGGAGCAGTGCCGCAGCTTGGCGTGGGCGAGATAGAGATAGGTCTTCTTCTCGTTCACATGGTCTGTGGCTTCATTGCCTACTGCAAAGCCGACGCGATAGGGGCTGCCATCGGGGCCGATGACATAAAGGCCCACGACTTCGGGCTCTTCGCCTTCGTCATCGGCAAATTCGGGAACGGGCAGCGTTTCGCCCGGACGCACGACAATGTCGCCGTCGCCCTTGTAGAACCATTCGGGCTGCACGCCGGCCTGGCCAGCGGCAGGCTTGCCGCCTTCAACGCCCCATTTGAAAACGCGCATGGAATCGGTCAGGGCGTTTTCGTCGCCACCGATCTTTTCATGCATCTTGCTGCGGGCGGCGGCGCTGCCTGTATGGGTGAGGCCGGTGCCGGCGACCACGCAATGGGCCGGATCGTCATGGTCGAGCGGGGGCAGCACACGATTGGCGGCGAGCAGGCCATCATAATCATGGGTGGCGCCAGTGCCGCGCTCGGTCACCAGGTCCACGAGCGAACGCCCGGCGGCAATCGCGTCCAGTGCAAGCTGACGAACGCTCGATGTGCCGGGAATGGTCCGGATGATGTTGCCATCGACGATACCAACGGCGCGGACGCCTTCTGAAGGCTCGAACTGAATCAGCCGCATAATAGTCTCCTGGTCTGTGAGATTTGGTTGGGCGACCGGGCCGTCCAACAGAAAACGGGGAGCGCGGAAACGCTCCCCGCAAGACGTTTAGGTTACTGAACCGCAGCCATGGCGTCGCGGGCCTGCTGAACCAGATCAGCACCGATAGTGGTGGTGAACTCTTCCACGACCGGGGCAACGGCGGCGCGCAGCTTGGCCATTTCTTCTTCGGGCAGGGTGGTCACTTCCATGCCTTCATCGGCCAGAAGCTGGGTCAGGCGGTCAGCGTCCGAGCGGGACAGGTCGCGCTGATAAACAGCCGATTCCTGCGCAGCTTCCATGACCAGCGCCTGGTCTTCAGCCGAAAGGCCATCGAACCACGCCTTGCTCGCGAGCAGCACGTAAGGCGTATAGACGTGACCGGTCAGGGTCAAATAGTCCTGCACTTCATAGAAGCGGCTGGAATAGATCAGGCCAACCGGGGTTTCCTGCGCGTCGACGGCGCGGGTTTCCAGAGCGCTGAACAGCTCGGGATAGGGCAGCGGCACCGGATTGGCGCCAAGAGCCTCGAAGGTCGAAATGAACAGCGGGTTCGGGATCACGCGGGTCTTGAGACCGGCAATGTCCTCGACCTTGTTGATCGGGCGCACGGAATTGGTCATGTGGCGGAAGCCATTGTCCCAATAGGCGAGGCCAACCAGGTTCAGGGTATCGAGTTTGGCAAACAGCGCGTCGCCCACTTCGCCATCGACCACCGCATCAACGGCGGCGAAGTTGGGGTAGAAGAAGGGCAGGTCGAAGATCAGGAATTCAGGAATGGTGCCGACCAGGTTCGAGGTCGGGCCGACCATGATGTCGACAATGCCGCCCTGCAGGGACGACTGCAACTGGGGCTCGTTGCCCAGCACGCCATTGCCGAACTTGGCGATGGTGATGCGGCCACCGGTCTTTTCGGCAACCAGTTCGGCAAAGCGATTGACGCCCTGACCCACCGGGTGCTCCTCGACCGGCACATAGCCGAGCCGCGCTTCCTGCGCAGTGACGGGAACGGCTGCGCCCAGCAGGGCCAGACCAAAGAGTGCCGAAGTCAGTATGGATTTCACGATTTAATCCTCCTTCATGAAATGTGCTGGTCAAAAGAACCAGGAGACGGGACCGGTCACGATCCACGGGAACAGGATCAGCAGCGCCAGCACCAGGATTTCGGCTGCAAGGAAAGGCAGAACGCCTCGCGCAGCATCTTCCATGGAGATGCGGGCCACCCCGCTGACCGTGTTGAGAACGGCGCCCACCGGCGGGGTGATCATGCCGATGGCCGCCCCGATGATGAACACGACGCCGAAATAGATCGGGTCGATGCCCGCCGCGACCACCACCGGCATCAGCACCGGAATGAGAATGGTGATGGAGGGGGTGAAATCGAGCACGGTGCCGATAGCGAGCACGGCCAGCATGATCACTGCCATCAGCAAGGTTGGATTATCCATCAGCGGCGAGAGCACGCCGATGACCTGTGCCGGTACATTGGCAATGGTGATGAGGAAGGCGGTAACCGACGATGCGGCGACCAGCAGCATGATAATTGCGGTGACCTTGGTTGCCGCCAGCAGGCAATCATAGAGCGCCTTCAGGCTCAGTTCGCGATAGACTACGGTGCCGACAAAAAGCGCATAGGCCGCGGCGACAATACCGGCTTCGGTTGGGGTGAAAAGACCGAAGCGCAGGCCCGCAATGATGATGGCAGGGAGCATCAGTGCCCAGAGTGCCTTGCGCAGGGCTACGAAAACCTCGCCGGTCGATTGCTTGGGCAGCGCCGTGAACGCATCGCGGCGCGATACCAGCCACCATGTCACCACCAGCGCAAGCGCCATCAGCAGGCCGGGTACAATACCGGCCATAAACAACTTGATGATCGAGAGATTGGCCGTGACGCCGAGAACGACAAAACCGATGGAGGGCGGAATGACCGGGGCAATAATGCCCGTCGCCGCCATCAGGCCGCTGGTGCGATCAACGCGATAGCCGGCTTCGCGCATCAGGGGCAGCAGCATGACGGCCAGCGTCGCGGTGTCGGCAATTGCCGAGCCCGAAAGTGTGGCCAGCAAAACACCTGTGCCGATAACGACATAGCCCAGTCCGCCGCGCAGATGGCCGAACATGGCCAGAGCCACATTGACGATGCGCTTGGAAAGCCCGCCGGCATTCATCAGCTCGCCGGCGAGCAGGAAGAATGGAATGGCCATTAGCGGATAGCTGTCAGCGCCATCCACCAGCTTCTGGGCCAGGATCTGCGCATCCATCAGCCCCAATGACCACATCATGGCAACGGCGCAGGCCATCAGCGCGAAGGCCACGGGCACGCCGATAGCCATGGCCCCGAACAAGGAGCCCAAAAAGATCAACGCGCTCATTGGCTTTGCTCCACACTTTCAGGGCGTGCAGGACTGCTTTCGCCAATGTCGCCACGCAGGGCGCGGTAGATGTTAAAGAGGATGATGAGTGCCCAGAGCACCGAGGCGACCAGCGCCGCAGCATAAATCAGGCCGACCGAAGCACCCGAAATGGGCATGTGGTTGGACCAGTTCAGCTGCGTCTGGCGCAGGCTGCCCTGAAAGACCAGCCATGTGCAGCCCAGCATCACGAGGTGCGACGCAATATAGGAGACGACCTGCGCCTTGCGCGGCAGACGGCGCGTCAGCGAGTCGATGCCGATATGGGCGCCTTCGCGCAGCGCCACCACACTGCCCAGCATGATCAGCCAGACAAAGATCAGCCGCGAAATTTCGACAGAAAACGGAATGCCGGAATTGAAACCGTAGCGCAGCACCACGTTCCAGAACACCATGAGACACATGGCGGCCATTCCGATGACGAGCAAATGCTCGGTCATCCTGAAAATCAGGGGTTTGGTCTTGTCCACCAGGCATTTCTCCTCTTCATGAGGGCAACCGGGCTACTAAGGGCCGATCACCGGCGCTGGCTCGTTCTTTGGCCAGTGTGTCGAAGAGAGGTCTAGGCGGAGGGCTCCGCTCTGTATAATGAGTGTTCGGGATAGATATATAACACCTGGTTATACCATGCTCCCTTCACTCGACTCGATGGCTGCGCGGCTGCGGCTTCGTCATTTCCGCCTGCTGACCGCAATTGATGAGCACGGCACGATCCTCAAAGCCGCAGAACACGTCGCCCTGAGCCAGCCCGGCGCCACCAAGGCCCTGCAGGAAATTGAGGCTGCGGTGGGGGAAACCCTGTTCCTGCGCACCCATCGCGGGCTTGAGCCCAATGAAATGGGCCACTGCGTCATTCGCTATGCGCGGCTGATCATGACCGACATGGCCCATCTTCGTGATGAAATGAAATCGGTTCTCGAAGGGGCAGGGGGACGCCTGACGGTCGGCATGATCATGGGGGCAGTGCCG
>JAEYTY010000059.1 GCA_023433775.1 Pseudomonadota bacterium
TAAGCAACCAGACCTTACCGGAAATCCGTCGATGACCACCCAGCCGCTCGCTCGCTACGGCGCTCCCAATGGCGCGCTCGCGAGCGGCTTGACCACCTCAGTTACACCACGTCCCGGGACACAACCCGATCATCCCTTTGTAAACATGCTGCGCGGCCAAGGGCGGTGCGTGGCTGATATCTACGGACAGATGAAAATGTCCATAGAGTTCAACAGCCCACAAAATGTGTCGTGCGTAGAAGACGACCCGGAAACCTATACATGCGTATTTGATGTTTCCATGTCCTTTGTGCAGCGCAGCGGCAATTTTATACTCGACAACATGATGTCCGGCGCTATGACGACGCCGATACGCCCCGTAACGGCGAAATTGGCTCGTGACGACCGTCAATGGACCGTGCTTTGGTGGGAGTAAGGTGCAGTATGAAAGACCTATTATAGCCACAGGACGGAGCAGAAATCCCATGATCATCTCCACCACCCCCACCCTCGAAAACCATCCCATCCGCGAATATCTCGGCATTGTCACCGGCGAGGTGATTGTCGGCGCCAATATCTTCAAGGACCTGTTTGCCGGCATCCGCGACATTGTTGGTGGCCGGGCGGGCGCCTATGAAGGGGCGCTGCGCGATGCGCGGCGGCAGGCTTATGAGGAATTGCGCTATGAGGCCGAGCGCATGGGCGCCGATGCGGTGGTAGGCGTTGATCTCGACTATGAAGTGGTTGGCCAGGGCGGCTCGATGCTGATGGTGTCCATTTCGGGTACGGCAGTGAAGCTGTAGCGCCTCCGCCCTAAATCCCCAGCCCGCCCAGAGGCTCGGTTTCGATATATTGGTCGAACCCGGCAATCAGCGGCCTCGCCTTGGCGATGGTTGCCTGCACATGGGGCAATTGCAGCGAGGCCTTGTGCGCTTCGGCGCTGTCCCAGACTTCGGTGATCCAGATGCCGTCCTCGCTGGCCGGATCGCGGGCGATGACATAGGAACGGCAGCCGGGCATGGCGTCGTTTCCCTCCACCATGATGGCGATGAGGTCCTCGCGCTTGCCCTCGGCAGCCAGCATTCGCCCGATCAATCCGTACATTTAACCCTCTCTTTCGATCAGTTGTCACGCATAGGCCCCAAGGCAAGGCCCGCCATTGACTTGCCCCGTTCACCTGCGTCATTGGAAGCTCGACCAGCCCGAGGACAATTCATGTCAGTAGACCAGCTTTCCGTTTCGCTCAGCAAGGAGCAGGCCTATGCGCTGGTCGATGCGGTTTCCGAACGCGACGACCTGGCGCTGACCGCTTCGGCGCATGAGAATGAAGAAACCGGCGAATGGGTGTTTGAAGCCACCTGCGACAGCCCGCCAGATCTTGAATCATTTTCTCAGCTGGCGCGGGAAGTGCTTGGCGGAACAGTGGAATTTTCCGTCGAACAGATCGACCCCGAGGTGAACTGGGTGGCCAGGTCGCTCGAAGGCCTGGCCCCGGTGATCGCGGGCGGCTTCTATGTCTATGGCAGCCATTCGGAAGGCGCGATCCCCGAAGGGCTGACGCCGATGAAGATCGAAGCGGCACAGGCCTTCGGCACAGGCCACCACGAAACCACGACCGGGTGCCTCGAAGCCATTGAAGCGGTTTTGCGCCAGCGTACGCCTTCCAACATGATCGATATCGGCACCGGAACCGGCGTGCTGGCTATCGCGCTGGCCAAACGGATCGACGCGAAAATTCTCGCCACCGATATCGACCCGATTGCCGTGACCACCACGCTGGAAAACGCCGTTGAAAACGGCGTCGGCGAGCGAATCATCGCCATCGAGGCGACGGGGCTGGACCATGATCGCATCGTCGCCAACGCGCCCTATGACCTGATCGTCGCCAATATTCTCGCGGGGCCGCTGACCGAACTGGCGCCGGGCATGGGCGGCATCGCGCAGGCGGGCGGCACCATCATTCTCTCGGGAATTCTCAACACCCAGGCCGATGGCGTCATCGCCGCCTATCAGGATGCGGGCTTTGCGCTTGTGGGTCACCTCAAGCGCAAGGACTGGACCACGCTGGTGATGGAGAAGCGGCAGGGCTGATCTCCAGCGAGGAAGGCTTCGCCTTTCGTGCATAGCACTCATGGCTTTCTTGACTTGCCGGGCTCCACCGGAGCCAGGCATTCGCTTCGCGAACCGCCTGCGAAGTCACCTTAAATCGCGCCACTGGCGCGATTTCCCCTGCGGGACGGCACAAAAACAAATCCCCGAAGCAGGCTCCGGGGATCAATCGTCAGATCGTCAGCGAATGGACAGCGGCCTTAGGGGCGCTTGGTCACCGCGCCGATCAGCTGGTGCTGCATACGATAGCTGACCTGGCGGGAGGCTTCGCGGCCGCGAGCGTCGATGAGACCACCCAATGCGCTGCGGAAACCAGTCTTGCTCTCAGTCATCTTTTACTCCATGCGACGGGGAAATTGCTCCGTCGCCATTCTGTTTACGCTGTTCGCAGAGACCGGGTTAGGCCCCTGCCGGCAAATCAGCCATGCCGGATGCGCAAGGCGGGATTAACGCTTGGTTACCGAATTGCGCAGGGTGGGGTGATCGGCCTCGAAACGGGCGATAAAGCGGGCGGCGTCGCGGCTGCGGCCTTCAACAACGGCATTGACGGCGCGCTGGAAGAAATTGGTTTGCTTGTTCATTTTGGGTCTCCTTGTGTCTTGATCGTAAGATAGGCTTGTATGACGCAATCACCAGAGCCATTGCGACAAGCCAGCCATGACCGGAGCGCACTCCGGCACAAGGACACAATTGATGACCACCAGCTTCCCCCCTGCCCGCTTCCAGAGTTTTGAGGAAAAGGCCAACCCGGCCAATGTCGCGCCGCGCCTTGCCGCGCTGCGCAGCGCCATGAAGGCCGCAGGCGTCGACGCCTTCCTCGTGCCCCGCGCCGATGCGCATCGCGGGGAATCGGTGCCGGCCAGCGAGGCGCGGCTGGCCTATGTCACCGGCTTTACCGGTTCGGCGGGCCTGGCCGTGATCGGGCGCGACAGCGCCGGCCTCTTTGTTGATAGCCGCTATACGCTGCAGGCGCCCACCCAGACCGATACGGCGCTGATCGATGTGCATGAGGTCAGCCAGGGCGGCATCAGCCCGGACATAAAGCTGCACGTGCCCGAGGGCGGCACGCTGGCCTATGACCCCTGGCTGCACACCCCGGGCGAAGTGCGCGACCTCAACGAAAAGCTCAAGGGCCACGCCAAAGTGGTGCCGCATGGCAATCTGGTCGATGCCATCTGGAATGACCGCCCGGGCGCGCCGGTGAGCCAGATCGAATTTCTGGGCCATAACCGCGCCGGACAGACGGCACCGGACAAGATCGCGCAGATCCAGAAGGCGCTGGCCGCCGATGGCGCGGACGCCGCCGTGCTGACCCTGCCCGAATCCATCTGCTGGCTGCTCAATATGCGCGGGCGCGATGTACCCAATACGCCCTTTGTGCTCGGCTTTGCCGTGGTGCCGGCAGCAGGCCAGCCGACGCTTTATCTCGACGCGACAAAGATCAATCCGGAGCTGGAGGCGGCGCTGGACGGCGTTGCTCATGTCGCCGCCGGCACGACACTGACCGGCGCGCTGGAGCAGCTGGGCGCTGACAGCAAGGCGGTGCTGATCGATCCGCAGACGGCGCCTTCGGCGGTGGCAACGACATTGCGCGAGGCGGGGGCAAAACTCATCGAAAAGCGCGACCCCGTGCTGGTGCCGAAATCGAAGAAGAACGAGGCCGAACTGGCGGGGATGCGTGAGGCGCACAAGCTTGATGGCGTGGCTTTGGCCAAATTCCTCCACTGGTTCGACAACGAAGCGCCCAAGGGCGAACTGACCGAAATCGGCATCGTGACGGCGCTGGAAGCCTTTCGCCGCGAAGAGGAAAGCTGCGTCGATGCCAGTTTTGATACCATCTCGGGCGCCGGGCCCAATGGCGCCATCGTGCATTACCGCGTGACCACCAAGACCGACCGGCGGCTCTATGCCGGGGAAATCATGCTGGTCGATTCAGGCGCACAATATCTTTCGGGCACCACCGACATCACGCGCACGCTCTCCACCGGCGCGGCAACGCAAGAGCAGAAAGACCGCTATACGCGGGTGCTCAAGGGCATGATCGCCATTTCCATGGCGAAGTTTCCGGCGGGAACGACGGGCGCGCAGATCGACATCCTCGCCCGGCAGTTCCTGTGGCAGGCGGGCGTCACCTATAATCATGGCACGGGCCACGGGGTCGGCGCTTTTCTCGGCGTGCATGAAGGCCCGGTCGGCATTTCACCGCGCTACACCGCGCCCTTCGAGCCGGGCAATGTCATTTCCAACGAGCCTGGCTATTACAAGACCGGCGAATACGGCATCCGCATCGAGAACCTGATCGTGGTGCAGGAGGCCGAGGCGCTGCCGGGCTATCTGGAATTTGAAACCCTGACCTTGGCGCCCATCGACAAGCGGCTGATCGATGTCAGCCTCTTGAGCGAGGCCGAACGAGACTGGCTCAACACCTTCCACGCCCGCGTGCGGCGCGAAATTGGCCCGCTGGTCAGCGGCGACGTGCGCACATGGCTAGAGGCGGCGACAACGGCGCTCTGAGCGCCCTCGGTCAGTTAAACCAGATAGCGAAATTGGGCCAGCTATCGCCGAAAACCCGATTGCCGGCAGCAAAGCTGTCGGCATCGGCAACCGGCCCATCGCGCAGGAACGGCAGAGCGCCTTGGCCGGTCAGCAGCATGACAAGGTCGGTTTCGGTCGCCGTTTCAAAATAGGCTTTGAGATCAAAGCCTTGGCTGAACCGCCAATGGGGCAAGAGCAATTTGCCATCGAGAATGAGATCGAGCGTATCAAGCGTTGCGTGCCAGGCGGCGACGACTTCCTCGGTCACCGTCTGATCGGGCAGCAGCGACGTCTGGGATGGTGAAGGCACGAGTTCGCGATTGTCGTCGGTTTCCGCCAGGATCGCTTCCCAATTCTGCCGGGAAAGCGCCGTGATGGTCTTGAGCCGGTCGCGCACATTGGCGAGGCGGGCGCTGTCGGCCACCGGGAAATCGGCGGTGTGGATGGCTGCGATGAAATCGGCAATGAAGCCATCGCTCTCTTCATCCAGCAGCGCCGTGCCCCGGCCGCGCGAATAGTCCTGCATGGGCAGGCCCGCCTGCGGGAAGAAGCGGTGGAAGATTGCGTTGAAGAACCTGGAAAAATCATGCGCCAGCAGCAGATCGGCCGGCGCGGCAGTGATCTGCGTATAGCCAGCGAGCCAGATGGCATCGGCCCGGTCAAAGCCGATTGAGGTGTCGGGCAAAGGTTTGCCGGGCTTGGTCTTGACCTTGAAGGCTTCGGGGCCCAGCGCATCGGCAAGGACCTGACCCAGATGTTCACCCGCCCCGACCTCGCCATCGCCATTGATGTCAAAGCGGACCCGGAGAGGATCGATCATCAGCACGTAATCGCCCGAGGCGCCGGCCAGCTCGAAATGACCGCGGGCCTTGTCGAGCGCAATGACGAAATCGCCAAGGATCGTGCGCATCCCCTCATAGGTCAGCGGCTCCGGATCGGGATTGCGCATTGTGTCGGGCGCATCGGCGCTGATGCCCAGCAACATCGCGGCAGCAGGAACGTCCGGAGCACTGGCGCCATGGCGATAGAGCGCCTGCGAAAGGCCCTGCACCCCATCGATCAGCTCGATCAGGCCAAGGCCGAAGCAGGCATCGGTTTCGTCGCGTCCGCAGGCATCGGCGAACTCCTGGCGGGCTTGTGGCGCAGTGCCCTCATAAAGACGCTGGGCGAGACTCTCGCCGGTTTCCCCGGCAGCGGCAAAGGATGTGAGAGATGCCGAAAGGGCTGCCGCGATCATCAGGCGATGCATTGATCCAGATCTCCGTTCAGCGCCCGACGCGGGCAAACCATTCGTCTTCGCTAATCACCTCGACGCCATGTTCCTGCGCCGTTTTGAGTTTCGACCCGGCGCCGGGACCGGCCACCAGAATATCGGTTTTCGCCGACACCGAGCCGGCCACCTTGGCGCCGAGACGTTCCGCCATAGCCTTGGCTTCGGATCGTGACATTTTTTCGAGCGAGCCGGTGAACACCACAGTCTTGCCGGCAACCTGACTGTCGGCGGAGACGGTCACCACATATGGATTGGGCTTGACCTGCTCCAGCAGCGCGTCGAGCGCCGCGTCGTTCTTTTCATTGCCGAAGAAATCGACCAGCGCCTCAATGACCGTGCCGCCAATGCCATCGACCGAGGGGAAAACGCTCAGCGGATCGTCTGCGGCAGCGGTCTCCTTGCCGACGCGGATCAGCTCCTCAATGGTGCCGAATGTGCGGGCCAATACGCCGGCAGTGGTTTCGCCGATATGGCGGATGCCGAGGGCAAAGATGAAGCGGTCGAGTTCGGGCGCGCGGCGGGCATCGATGGATGCGAACAGCTTGTCCAGACCCTCATAATTGCGATCTTCGACGCTGCGCACGTTCTTCCGGGTTTTGCCGGAAGCAGCCTCCCGCTGGCGCGCCTGCGCCTCGCGGCGCTCGGCCATGGCGCGCTGCACATCGGGGCGGCGCTCATGGAGCGTGAAAATGTCAGCCGCCGTTTTGACAAGGCCGGCATTGAAGAAGAGCTCGATATTTTCCGCGCCGAGCCCTTCGATATCGAGCGCCCCTCGCGACACGAAATGGCGCAGACCTTCGACCGCCTGGGCTGGGCAGAACAATTCGCCGGTGCAGCGTCGGCGTGAATCTTCCTTGCCGGTCTTCTCGTTGATTTCGCGCGTGGCGGGCGAGCCGCAGACCGGGCAGCTATGCGGCATTTCATAGGGCACAGCATCTGCGGGCCGCTTGTCGACAAGCACATCGACAATCTGCGGAATGACGTCGCCCGCGCGCTGGATGGTCACCGTATCGCCGATGCGGATATCCTTGCCCTCGCGGATCGGCAGCCCATTGCTGTCCTTGCCGGCAATATAGTCCTCATTATGC
>JAEYTY010000052.1 GCA_023433775.1 Pseudomonadota bacterium
CCGCTCGATCGCGCGCCGGCCGACTCCGGCACGCAAACGCGCCCGATTGCGGAGACGCCGTCCGCTCAACCCGACCTGCCGGAACTGACACTGCTCTTTGGCGGTGACAGCTTCGAGCGAAACCTGCGCTATCCGGCGAACGGCCACTACGTCCTTCCAGGAGGACGGGAACTTCTGCCTCTATCGCGAAGCTGGCAATGCCTGGGTGTGGTGCGTCAACAACGACCCCACGATCGCCTTTGGCGAGACCGAGGCCGTGACCCTGCAGACGGACGGACGCCTTACCGGGCAGCGCGCGGATGGAAGCGTGCTCTGGCAATTCCCTGCGGAAGCGCCAGGCTACGAGACGGCGTTGACGCTCACCGAGGATGGCGCGCTTCAGGTCCTCACCGCGGACAGCGTTCTCTGGAGCAGCGGCAACTGATCTGACGAGGCCCAACGGGCTTGGTTGCGGAGGGTGTGTTCGCCAGCGGGAAGCGCGGAAGCGCTGCCCGACGCGTTTCGTCCATGGGAAGCGCGACCGTCACTCGTCGGTGCGATTGATCGGCCCCGTCAAGAGTGGACCTCCCCCCTCACGTCTTCAGCCGATACCCCGTCCGGAAGATCCAGGCGACGATGGCGATGCAGCCGAACAGGAACGCGAGCGTCGCGCCGAGGCTGCCCCAGACGTTCACGTCGGAGATGCCGTAGCAGCTCCAGCGGAAGCCGGAGACGAGGTAGACGACCGGGTTGAACAGCGTCGCCGTCTGCCAGAACGGCGGCAGCATCGAGATCGAGTAGAAGGTGCCGCCGAGGAAGGCGAGCGGCGTGATGATGAGGAGCGGCACGACCTGAAGCTGTTCGAAGCCCTTCGCCCAGATGCCGATGATGAAGCCGAGCAGCGAGAAGGTGACGGAGGTGAGCACGAGGAACGCCACCATGGTCACCGGATGCTGGATGCGGACATCGACGAAGAAGGTCGCGGTGACGAGGATGATCAGCCCGATGATGATCGACTTCGACGCCGCCGCGCCGACATAGCCGATGACGATCTCCAGATACGACACCGGCGCGGAAAGCACCTCGAAGATCGTACCGGTGAATTTCGGGAAATAGATGCCGAAGGAGGCATTCGCCGTGCTCTGGGTGAGCAGCGTCAGCATGATGAGCCCGGGCACGAGGAACGCGCCATAGGTCACGCCCTCGATCTCGGGGATGCGCCCACCGATCGCGGCGCCGAAGACGACGAAATAGAGCGAGGTCGAGAGCACCGGCGAGGCGATGCTCTGCATCAGCGTGCGGCCGGCGCGCGCCATCTCGAAATAATAGATCGTCCAGATCGCCCGGAGGTTCATTGCCCGTTCCTCACGAGATTGACGAAGATATCCTCGAGCGAGGTCTCGCTGGTTGAAATGTCCCGGAAGCGGATGCCGGCCCCGGCGAGATCGGCGAGCAGCGCCGTGATGCCGGTGCGCTCGCCCTGGGTGTCGTAGCCGTAGATGAGCGTCTCGCCATCGTCGGAAAGCACGAGCCCGCGGTCGGCCAATGCCGGCGGGATGGCCGGCAGGCGCTCGTAGAGCTGGAGCCGCAGCTCCTTCCGGCCGAGCTTGCGCATGAGGTCGGCCTTCTCCTCGACCAGCATGATCCGGCCCTTGTTGATGACGCCGACGCGGTCGGCCATCATCTCGGCCTCCTCGATGTAGTGCGTGGTGAGGATGATCGTGACACCCGACTGCCGGAGCCGGCGAACCACGTCCCACATGTCGCGGCGAAGCTCGACATCGACACCGGCCGTCGGCTCGTCGAGGAACAGGATGCGCGGCTCGTGGGCGAGCGCCTTGGCGATCATCACGCGCCGCTTCATGCCACCCGAGAGGGTGATGATGTTCTCGTTTTTCTTGTCCCACAGCGAGAATTGCCGGAGCAGGCCTTCGAGATAGGCGTCGTTCTTCGGGCTGTTGAAGAGCCCGCGGCTGAAGCGCAGCGCGTTCCAGACCGTGTCGAAGGGCGTGATCGTCAGCTCCTGCGGCACGAGGCCGATGAGCGAACGCGCCGCGCGATAGTCGGCGACGATGTCGTGGCCGCCGGCCGTGACCTTGCCCTCGCCCGGATTGACGATGCCGCAGACGATCGAGATCAGCGTCGTCTTGCCGGCGCCGTTCGGCCCGAGAAGCGCGAAGATCTCGCCCTCGCGGATATCGAGGTTGATGTCGTCCAGCGCCTTGAACCCGGTGTCATAGACCTTCGAGAGATGCGCGATGGAGATGATCGGCGACATGGCTGGCGCAATGCTCCGGAACGGACAGGTCGGCGGGATGGATGGCCCAAGTAGGCGCGCGACGGACCCAAGGCAAGGGCGGAATGCTCCTCCTAGCGCCGGCCGGCGACAGAAAACGGCAGGAGCGGCGTGGGAACCGGAGATTGTGGCCGGCGTTTGTTTCGCCAGCCTGTCAGAAACCGTCCACCAGACCCAAAAGAGCGGAGGACCGCGCCGTGAAGACTCTCGATGATGCGTTCAAGCACACCCTCAAGGACGTCTACTACGCCGAGAAGGCGATGACGAAGGCGCTGCCGAAGATGGCCACCGCCGTTTCGAACAAGGAGCTCAAGGCCGCGATCGAGGAACATCTCGAAGAGACCAGGGGCCAGGTGAAGACGCTGGAGCAGGTCTTCAAATCGCTCGGTGAAAAGGCGAGCGGCGAGAAATGCGACGCGATCGAGGGCCTGATCAAGGAGACCGAGAGCGTCATCGGGGAGGCCGATGGCGGCGTCGCGCTGAACGCGGCGGTGCTCGCGGCGGCGCAGGCCGTCGAGCATTATGAGATCGCCCGCTACGGCTCCTTGCGCGAGTGGGCGAAGGTGCTCGGCCACGAGGAGGCTCATGAGCTCCTGGGCAGCATTCTCGATCAGGAGAAGGCGGCCAACTTCAAGCTCACCAACCTCGCGGTGTCGACCATAAACCGGGCCGCGTAGCCCGACCGGCGGGGTCGACAATCAGGTGTGATCCTGCGACATGGGGGTGGTGCGGGACCCTTTCCCGCACCACCTTTTCGCCGCACCGGACAGCATGTCGCAAGCAACGCCCGACCCTTCGCGAGCCCTCGCCGATCTCGTTGCGTGGTACGCCGAGATGGGCGTGGACATGGCCCTCGACGAGGAGCCGATCGACCGCCTTGCCGCCCGGGCGGCGCCGGAGAGCCCTCTGCCGGAGGCGCCGTCACGCGAGCAGGCGACGCGGCGCGACGAGCCGCCTCCCCCCGCCCCTGTCCGGATCGCCGCCACGACCGCGCCGGCCATGCCGATCGAGGAGACCGCCCGCGCCGCGAGCGCCGTGGCGCAGGCCGCCGGCACGCTCGATGCACTGCGCGCGGCACTCGAAAGCTTCGAGGGCTGCAATCTCCGC
>JAEYTY010000053.1 GCA_023433775.1 Pseudomonadota bacterium
GGCCCAGGGATGGGTCTTGGCCACCAGTTCATCATCGCCGATGTCGCGAATGGAAAGGGGGCCTTCTTCGCGCAGCCTTTTGGTCATGGCGCTGATTTCTGCCCTGGTCACCGTGCCGAACCAGGCACTGGGCCTGTCGCGATAGGCTTTCATTGCCGGCAGGAAATAGGGGAGGTCCACCGCGGGCACATAGCTCAGCGCATGGGTCCAATATTCGAACACCGATTTTTCCGCCGATTGCAGATGAGCAAGATCGACGCGCCGATAATCGGGAATGCGGGAAAAGAGAATGTGGTGGTGACAGCGCTCGATCACATGGATCGTATCGATCTGCACATAGCCCAGATGTGCAATGGCCTCCCGCGCAGCATCGGGGCCGGAGCCGAAAGGCGTGGTCTCATCAAGACGCTGGGCACGCAGCCAAATGGCACGGGCCTGGCTGGGGCTGAGGGAGAGAGGCTTTTTGGCCAAGGCAATATCCGGAATCACAGGGGACGGCGCGGATCGCCGTGACGACCCAGACAATATCGCTCTACCGTCAGCCGCTGTCAGCAGCTAAACTTCCGACCGTTTTTTCAGGCAATGTTGGGGATTTGACGGACAATGCGGAAAATCGCTTTTGCAGCAGCCTTTGTGGTGGGCATGGCCGGCGCCGCCATGGCGCAGACGGCCACCACACTCGTCATAATGGATGGCTCGGGCTCTATGTGGGGCCAGATCGATGGTCGCACCAAGCTCGAAATCGCCCGTGAAACGGCGCAACAGGTGCTGACCGGCCTGTCGGCGGAGCAGAATATCGGCCTCATGGCCTATGGCCACCGCGAGCGCGGCAATTGCGCCGATATCGAGCTGGTTGTGCCGCCCGGTCCCGGCACGGGGGCAGACATTGCTGCTTCGGTTGCCTCAATGCGCTTCCAGGGCAAGACCCCGATCAGCGAATCGCTGCGCCAGGCCGCATCCGTGCTCCGGTCCGAAGAAATGGCCGCCACAGTGGTTCTGGTCACCGACGGCATCGAGACCTGCGAAGCCGATCCCTGCGCGGTGGCCGCCGAGCTCGAAGCAGCGGGCGTCGATTTCACCGCGCATGTCATCGGCTTCGGCCTCAGCCGCGAAGAGGGCGCACAACTGACCTGCATCGCCAAGAACACCGGCGGCGCCTATTTCGATGCCGGCGATGGCGCAAGCCTTGCCGAAGCACTGACGCAATCGGTCACCGCCATGGTCGAGCAGATGCCGCCGTCTCCGGCAGAAGAGCCCGAACCCCTGGAAGAGACCAATCACTATCCCGGTGCGCTGATCATGCCCGGCGTGGCACTGGCCACAACCGGTTATGCCTTCGGCCCGGCCGCGGACAATCCGGCCGAGGTGGATTTCCCCGCCGATGGCACAATTGCCCAGTGCCAGGCCGCTTGTGACGGTGATGGCCTATGCGGCTCGTGGCGCTATGAGCCGGTCGGCAGCAATTTCGTCGACCATGCGCGCTGCTTCGTCTTCAATCCGCAAACCGAGTTCGACGTCACCCATTACGACGCAGAATCGGGCTGGGCCTCAGGCATGAAGGAGGGTGTTGTGGGCCTGCTGCGCCCCTATGTTGCTCTGGGCCAGACCAAGGTGAAGGCCAGCCTGTCCGTGCCCGAACCTGTCGCGCCGGGCGCAGAATTCACCGTGCTCTGGAACGGCCCGGCCAATGAGGGTGACTGGGTCGATCTCGTGCCCGTCGGGCACACGGACCATTCAGGCGAACTCTCCTACTTCTATGTCAACGACACCATCGAGCGCACTGACAGGCCCGAAGGCGCCGGCACGCTGACTGCTCCAGCCGAGGCGGGCGATTATGAATTGCGCTATGTGCTGGGCCGCGGCGTCGACCGCCGCACCGTCCTGACCGTGCCCATCACCATAGGTGGCAGCGGCCCCGCGACGGCGGCGAGGTAGCCACGTGGCCGCCGGGATGCCCGGCGGCCTCAGCCGCTTGTTTGCAAAGGCCCGGCCTGACGCGAACTTCAGATATTTCTCAAAGGCAAAGGCGCGCTCGGCACTCGAAAACCCGAGATAGGTCTTGATAACCCATGGCTTGAATTTGGAGGTATAGGAAACCTGCCGGAATTGTGCTGGCTAAGCTTTGAGCGGAGATCAGCTGTTGTGCCGACATAATGCCGCTCAGAATTGCTGTCGCTGCACAGCAGCTCGCCTTTCGAGCGTAGCTCTCAAGGCCTTGTTGCTTTCGATCGCTTCTCTGAAGCGCCCGATCTGCTACGCAGACCAGCGGCGAAGTGGTGGAGCCAAGCGGGATCGAACCGCTGACCTCTTGCATGCCATGCAAGCGCTCTCCCAGCTGAGCTATGGCCCCATTTGCCTTTGCGGCATTCTGGTGGGTTCAGCGGTGTGAACCGGCTGAAGCGAGGCGGAACCTATTGGATGAAGTGGCACCGCGCAAGTGCATAAATGCACTTTTTAGATGCACCGGGCAGCAGACCCGCCCGGCACAGAAACGTCAATGAAATCAGCGGTCTTCGTCGTCGTTGACGTCAAAGCCGAGGCCATCGTCCTCGTCTTCGTCCTCTTCGAGGAAGACGTCTTCTTCGTCATCGGCCAGCTCTTCGTCGACCTCGACATCCTCGACGTCTGGAATATCCTCGTCGCCGGTTTCTTCGGCGTCGGCGTCTTCAAGGCTGACGATTTCCGGCGCTGCGGGATCGGCAACGTCTTCCACTTCCTCGATCTCGTCTTCGTCGTCGGCCTTGCGGGCAACCATGGCCGCGGCCTTGCCGGTCAACAGCTGCTCGAAATAGGAGCGGGGATAGGACTTGCCCGTATAGGGCGAGACAATCGGGTCGAGGTTCAGGTCGTAGAACTTCTTTCCCGTATCGGGATCGGTCCGCTTGGTGCCGCGGTCAGAGGTGGCCATTTCTCATGCCTCGTCGAATGAAGGAATGCGGGGCGCCACAATATAGGCTGCGCCCATTTCGGTTCGTCCGGTTATGGGCAAAGCCGGACGCTGTCAAACGCAAAATGCTTGGCTTTGCCCTGTGGCGCCTCATGGCGCAGCCCTTGCCCAATCGGGCTGGCCCGGCTATCGCCTGTGATCAGCGCTCCAACGGGGCGGTAAACCCATGGGCGGAGGAGCTGTCATGATCATTGCCGTGGACGGACCTGCCGCCTCGGGAAAGGGTACGCTGGCCTCGGGTCTGGCGCGTCATTATGGCCTGCCGCATCTCGATACCGGCCTGCTCTACCGCGCGGTGGGGCTGGCGGTCGGCGATTATGAGGACAGGCCCGAATTTGAGACCGAGGCCATTGCTGCGGCGCAGGCGCTTGATGCCAGTCATTTGACCGATACCGAGCAGCTCACCGCCGCGCGCACCGGCGTTCTTGCCAGCAAGGTGGCCGTATTCGGGCCGGTGCGGCAGGCGCTGTTTGATTTCCAGCGCAATTTTGCCACCCAGCCCGGCGGGGCCGTGCTGGACGGACGCGATATCGGCACGAAAATCTGCCCCGATGCGGATGTGAAGCTCTTCATCCAGGCCGACAGCAAGGCGCGCATGGAGCGCCGGGCGCGGCAGCTGGAAGCCCGGGGCGAAGTGGTGGACCGTTATGCGCTCTACCATCAGATCGAGGAACGCGACGCCCGCGACATGATGAACCCCCATGGCGGCTTCTATAAAGCGGATGACGCGCACTTGCTCGATACGACACTTCTGGGTATAGAGGCCGCACTCCGCGCCGCCGTCACGATTGTTGATGGGACAATGGCGCTCAAGGCAGGCGGGCCAAAACCCTCCTAATTTCCTCCTTGGGCCCAGCGCCTCGACAGTCACGTCTTATGTGACGGCCCGGAAAGAAAACTATCCGATCATCCTGTCACCGCGGCGGAATTCCGTGCGCCGGCTTCTGGCATTTGCGCCAGACAGCGGGTCCGTTGCCGACAGGATCTTAAACCCCAAACCACCGGCGCCACTGGAGAAAAGATTTTGGCACAGCAGACTGTGACGAAAGAAGATTTTGAATCGATGCTGCTCGACTCCTTTGTCGACAACGAACCCCTAGAGGGTGCGGTCGTAAAGGGCCGTGTTGTCGCCATTGAAAAGGATCTGGCGATCATCGACGTCGGTCTCAAGACCGAAGGCCGCGTGGCCCTCAAGGAATTCGGCGCTGCCGGCCGTGACGGCACCATCACCGTTGGCTCGGAAGTGGAAGTCTATGTCGATCGCGTTGAAAACGCTGTCGGCGAGGCCGTCCTCTCCCGCGAAAAGGCCCGCCGTGAAGAGAGCTGGGTCAAGCTCGAAGAGAAGTACAACGCCAATGAGCGCGTTGAAGGCACGATCTTCAACCAGGTCAAGGGTGGCTTCACCGTCGACCTCGAAGGCGCCGTAGCCTTCCTGCCTCGGAGCCAGGTGGACATCCGTCCGATCCGCGATATCGCCCCGCTGATGAATGTTCCGCAGCCTTTCCAGATCCTCAAGATGGACAAGCGCCGCGGCAATATCGTCGTGTCGCGCCGCGCCATTCTTGAGGAATCGCGCGCCGAACAGCGTTCGGAAATCGTCCAGCAGCTCGAAGAGGGCCAGGTTGTTGACGGCGTGGTCAAGAACATCACCGATTACGGTGCGTTTGTTGACCTCGGCGGCATTGACGGCCTGCTGCACGTCACCGACATCGCATGGCGTCGTGTGAACCACCCGTCCGAAGTGCTGACGATCGGCGAGACCATCAAGGTCCAGATCGTTCGCATCAACCACGAGTCTCACCGTATCTCGCTCGGCATGAAGCAGCTTCAGGCCGATCCGTGGGATGGCATCGAAGCCAAGTACCCGATCGAGGCCAAGTTCACTGGCCGCGTGACCAACATCACCGATTACGGTGCATTCGTCGAACTGGAGCCGGGCATCGAAGGCCTGATCCACGTTTCGGAAATGAGCTGGACCAAGAAGAACGTCCACCCCGGCAAGATCGTCGCCACTTCGCAGGAAGTGGAAGTCGTCGTGCTCGAGGTCGATCCGGACAAGCGCCGCATCTCGCTCGGTCTCAAGCAGACCCTGCAGAACCCGTGGGAAGCTTTCGCCGAGAAGAACCCGATCGGCTCCACCATCGAAGGCGAAGTCAAGAACAAGACCGAATTCGGCCTGTTCATCGGCCTCGAAGGCGATGTGGACGGCATGGTGCACCTGTCCGACCTCGACTGGCAGAAGTCGGGTGAAGTGGCGCTCGAGGACTACAACCGTGGCGACATGGTCAAGGCCAAGGTCCTCGACGTCGACGTCGAAAAGGAACGCATCTCGCT
>JAEYTY010000076.1 GCA_023433775.1 Pseudomonadota bacterium
ACCCTGGAATTGGTGTAGGACGAGATTGCCATAAGCCCTGCAATGGCCGCGAAAGCGGCGGGGAAATAGACTCCCATGCCATAGATATCGACATAGATCTGCTGGGCCGAGGTCAGGAAGCCGAACAGGGCGCCGAAGAGGAACATGCCCGCAAGGCCATAGGAAAGTGCCACGCGATTGCCCAGTACAATGCGGAAGCTTTCGGCAATCCCGCTGAAGTCCAGGGGGCGGCGCTGGTCGAGAGGCAGGGATTCAGGCAGGCGGAGATAGGTCCACATCATAAGGCCAAAGGCCAGTACGCCCATGAAGATGAAAATGGACTGCCATGGGCCGGTCAGCAGCAGAATCTGGCCGATGCCCGGCGCGATGATGGGCACGGCCATGAAAACCATGAAGGTCAGCGACATGACCTCGGCCATTTCGCGACCCGAATAGCGGTCGCGCACAACGGCAGTTGCAATCACGCGAACACTGGCCGCGCCCGCGCCCTGAATGAAGCGTAGCGCCAGAAGCAACGTAAAATCAGTAACAAAGGCGGCCATTATGGCGGCGACAATATAGATGCCGATGCCTGCCAGAAGTGGCGCGCGACGTCCATAACGATCGCTAAGCGGCCCGAAGGCGAGCACGGCGATGCCCATGCCCAGCATATAGGCCGTCACCACGAATTGCCGCTCGTTCTCGTTCGCTACGCCCAGCGCATCGCCCATATAGGGCAGGGCGGGCAGCATGACGTCGACAGCCAGCGCGTTGATGGCCATCAAGGCGGCGACAAGAGTAATGAATTCGGGGCGGGACAGAACCCGCTTAAAATGGTCGGACATGTCTGAAACTCATGTTTGCCGGCTTAGGCGGCTTAAGATCGCGCGGACCATGGACCGCGCGGCCAGCTTTGGCAAGTCTTTATCGTCTTTAGCCGATGGATCGGAGCTCAGGTCGTCTTGACGATAAAATTGGGCGCGATGCGGTCACTGATGGGAATATGGATCGCTGCGGAGCCGAGGCCAAGCAGGATACCAAGATACCAAACTAGGTCATAGGCGCCGGTGAGATCATAGACATAGCCGCCCAGCCAGACGCCCACAAAGGAACCGATCTGGTGGCTGAGGAAGGCAATGCCATAGAGCATCCCCATATAGCGGGGCCCGAAGAACAGGCTCACCAATCCTGCTGTCAGCGGCACTGTCGATAGCCAGAGGAGCCCCATGGCTGCAGCAAAGGCATAGGCTGTAATTTCGCTCACCGGGAGCACCAGGAAGGCCGCAATGGCGACCGCGCGCAGGAAGTAGATCGAGGCCAGCAGCATTTGACGTGGCAGACGGCTGCCGAGCCAGCCGGAGAGCAGCGAGCCGGCGATATTGAACAGGCCAATGACAGCGATGGTCCAGCTACCCACTTCCGGCGTCAGGCCACACTGCACGAGGTAGGCGGGCATGTGGACATTGATAAAGGCAAGGTGGAAGCCGCAGACGAAAAATCCGATGACCAGCAGCCGGTAAGAGCCATGACCCCAAGCGCGCGATAGCGCCTGCATGAAGGGCAGGTCAGCCTCGCCCGGCGCGGACTCGGTGCGGCCACGCAGCACGAAGGACAAGGGGACGATCAGTAGCATGATTGCCGCGATCCAGATCAGTGCCATCTGCCAGCCAAAGGCCGAGATGAAGCCCTGGCCGAGCGGCGCGAAAATGAACTGGCCCGCTGAGGAGGCCGCCGTCGCAATGCCGAAGACGAAGCTGCGCTTTTCGGCCGGAACGGCACGGCCAAAGGCGGCCATGACCACGCCGAACGAGGCCACTGCGATGCCGACACCGGTGATGAGGCCGGCGGTCATGGTCATGGTCAGCGAGTCAGTTGAAAAGGCCATGCCGATCAGGCCAAGGGCATAGATCAGGCCCCCAATGGCCAGAACGCGGCCCGTGCCATAGCGATCAGCAAAGCCCCCGGCAAAAGGCTGAACCAGACCCCAGACCAGGTTCTGAATCGCCATGGCCATGCCCCATTGCTCGCGGGAAAGGCCAAGGTCTTCGGTGACCGGCAGGGTGAAGAGGCCAAACGCCCCGCGTGTTCCGAAGCCGATCGCGGCGATAATGCATCCGGCGACGATGATAATCGGAAGCGGAACGAGCGGACGGATCGAACTGGTGGTCATGGCGGGCCTCACGAGCAGACCTGCAATCTATCCCCGACCTGTCATCACGCAAACGATATTAGGGAATGGAAGCAATGAAATTTTGTGATGGAGGGACGTTCACGGGCGAAAAATGCAAAAGGCCCCGCCGGTTAGGGCAGGGCCTTTCAAATCTGACTCAGCCGATCAGGCGCTTTGCTTGACGGCGATGCCGGCGGCTTCCATGTGGCTCTGCAGTTCACCGGCCTGGAACATTTCGCGCACGATGTCCGCGCCGCCAACGAATTCGCCCTTCACATAGAGCTGGGGAATGGTCGGCCAATTGGTATAGGCCTTGATGCCGTCGCGAAGCTCTTCGCTTTCCAGCACATTGGCGCTGCCATAGTCGACGCCGAGATAGTTGAGGATCTGGACGACCTGCCCGGAAAAGCCGCACTGCGGAAAGTCCGGCGAGCCCTTCATGAACAGGAACACGTCGTTGTTCTTCACCTTGTCGT
Organism: Pseudomonadota bacterium; assembly: GCA_023433775.1. Lineage (GTDB taxonomy): Bacteria > Pseudomonadota > Alphaproteobacteria > Rhizobiales > Devosiaceae > Devosia. Next base: position 2,626 of record JAEYTY010000076.1, read on the forward strand.
CGATGAAGGCGTTGATATCGGTCATGGGAGGAGCCTTTCAAAAGTCCGGTTTCAAGGGCCGGCTGAGATTGCGTGATAGATAGGACAGGATCATGGCGCTGTCGAGAACTACGCTGTCACCTATACGAGTGGGCCGGGCGGTTATCTAATCTCTATTGGCCCATGCCCCAGTTCGCTTATCAATCCAACGCTGAATTTCTCCTGGCAGATTACGTTTATGCAGGCGCAGTTGGAACAGGTCTGCCAGCATCGGCCCGAAATCCGAGGTTACCTTTGCCACCTTAAATCCAGGCCAGCCTTGCTCTATCAGGCAGCCCATTGCGACTTGCTCGTTGTCCCATTTGCTATTTGGAAGCCAGTTTTGCTCCACCATGTCGTACAAGCGTTTTGCCACGTCAATTGCACCGGCGCCCGTAGCGTACATGTCTCCGGCGGTTACCAGTCTTGGTGATGAACCGACAAAGCTGTCAGTATTTTTTGCTTGAATCTGTTTGATACCAAATTTGGTGACCGGTGCCGCAAACATTGCGTCGCTTAATTGATCGAGTTTTTTCAAGGATAGATTTCCTTCGCCCATATCTTGGCGAAAAAATCGCGACAGACCAGCGTCGATCCAAAGCATCTTGCATTTTTCGCCCTCTTCCTCTGCGACACGTTTTAACATGTCATACTTGGACATCACGAGGAGCGAGTAACGAGGCATTGTAAAAGTTAGATCGGCGTTGGACGATTGCAGCCTTATCTCATCGACGCGGTCCTCTCAACGCATTGGATACCACTCCTCGATCGGGACCGTGATGATCCTGTCGCCGGGTTTTACAGCAATCAGGCTAGGATCGATCTTTGGATCCAGAAAAACGGTAAAGCGCACCGGCAACCGAAGCGTCTCATTGAACCAGGAAATATACTTTTCAATTGGGCGACCAAAATTCTTCCTACCTATATCGTACAAGGCACTTACTGCGCTGAGTTCATCAGGCATGTAACTAGTCCTCCCCATTCCCGATTACCTATTCCAGTCCGAGTGAGGTCAGACCTTTAGCCCCAAGCCGCTCAACAATCCATGGATGCTTGGTGACGTCATCAAGGTCACTGAACAGGACGGCATCCCAGCCATGCGCCAGGGCGCCATTGATGACCTTGGGCGTGTCATCGAAGAAGAGCGGCGGCTCTGATTGCGGGCCGATCCGGTGCTCGACGAAATCAAAAAATCCCTTTTCGGGTTTACGAATACCAGCACGGGCTGAGTAGAAAATATCCTCGAACAATTCGCTGAGACCCAGATTGTGCCACAGCCATTGCGCCCGCGCATGATCCTGATTGGTGGCGATATAGAGCCTTATGTCCTCGCGTTTTCCGAGCTGCCTCACGATCTCGATCAGTTCAGTGTTGAGCGTGGAATCGTGGGATAGCCAATAGTGCAGGAAAGTCATGGGCGAGCCTTTATAGCCCAGTCCCGGCAATCGACGGTCGAGAGCATCAATGATGGACATCTCGCCCACGACGACCTTCTTGATGAAAATGTCGAAGATGAATTCGGTGTTGAAGCGATCAGGATCGACACCCATGTCGGCCAGAAGCGTTTCATTCCAGCGCCGGGTCAATTCGGGTCGGGCATGATAGCCGTGTACCAAAACGCCATCGACATCGAAGAAGACGGCGCGCGTCATGCTCTGCCTTGCGGCTTTGCGCCAAGTCCGGCAAGCACTTGCGCTGGAATATTCAGTTCCTGAATCACATCATTGTGCCGGCGGAAACCGATCAGTTCACGCTGTACGAAGTAGGCCCATACCGCCTCGCGTGCTCTAGCGAGCCGGGCCGGACGGTCCTCACTTGCGGCATTGAGGGCCGCCAGCGCTTCAATGACATTGCGCTCAGCCGCACCAAGGGAACTGGCCCGCTCGCCCGCGATTTCGTGCTCGATGGCCGCTGTGCCGGCTTCTGGCCGGACCATGCGGATCAGATCGAGCGAGTCGCGCAGCGACGAAGGCATGGTCTATTCCGGAACGCTCGTCTGTAGCGCCAGCGCGTGCAGGGCGCCGCCCATATCGCCCTGCAATGCGGCATAGACGATCTGGTGCTGCTGGACGCGGGATTTTCCGCGGAACTGCTCGGAAATCACCGTTGCAGCATAATGGTCGCCATCGCCGGCCAGATCGCGAATCTCCACAGCCGCGTCGGGCAATGCCGCTTTGATGCGTCGTTCGATTTCACTGGCATCCATTGGCATGAGCGCTCTCCTTGGCTGTACCGCGATAGGGGCAGATTTGCCGCTGCAACTCGGCGATGCAGCGGTTCAACATTTGACGCCGACATCAGCGGCGCCTCACCCCAGATATGGCATGGGGGTCAGGCCGCTTCAATATCGTGGGACGCTATCGAGGTTGCATATGGCCGTGATCGGCCACACGCGCCTAGCCATTCATGAAATTGGGAAACCAGCTTTCATGGGCTTTCGTAAGCTCGGCCACAGGCACGGGGCGCGCCGCACCCAGCACCAGATCAGAACCACCGGTATTGCCGATCCATGCCGCATTGATGCCAAGTCGCTCCGCTTCGCTCAGCAGTGCTGCAAAAGCGTCGCCCTGCGGGTCAAGCCGCAGCGTCACCACATAGCGCCCCTGGTCCTCGCCGAAATATTGGAGGACCGGGTTGTGTCCAGCCACATCTGTGATCGTGGCGCCAATGCCCGAGGCGATGGCCATTTCGGCCAGGCCCACGCCAAGGCCACCATCGGACAGGTCGTGGCAGGCGCTAACCGCACCGGCCCGGATCAGCCGGCGGACAAAATCGCCATTGCGCTTTTCGGCCTGCAGATCAACATGCGGCGCGGCGCCATCGGTGCGGCCGAAGAGATCGCGCAGATAGATCGATTGGCCAAGATGTGTCCCGCGCTCGGCAGGGCCACCGATCAGCAGGATAGGCTGGTTTTCAGCGGCAAAGCCGATGCGAACGCTCTTTTCCCATTCGGGCAAAAGGCCTACGCCACCGATGGTTGGGGTCGGAAGGATGCCGCGGCCATTGGTTTCGTTGTAGAGCGAGACATTGCCCGAAACGATCGGGAATTCCAGCACGCGGCAGGCTTCGCCGATGCCTTCGACGGCTTTGACGAATTGGCCCATGATTTCCGGGCGCTCGGGATTGCCGAAATTGAGATTGTCCGTCGCCGCCAGGGGCTCGGCCCCAGTCGCCGTCAGGTTGCGCCAGCATTCGGCCACGGCCTGCTTGCCGCCCTCATAGGGGTCGGCTTCGCAATAGCGCGGCGTAACGTCCGAGGAAAAGGCGAGGCCCTTCGTCGGGTGGCCGTCCACGCGGATCACGCCGGCATCGCCACCCGGGCGCTGCATGGTGTTGCCCTGGATGAGCGTATCGTACTGCTCATAGACCCAACGGCGCGACGAACATTGGTGGCCGCCGATCAGTTCAAGCAGCGCATCGGCGATGTTCTTTGGCGGCACATCGTAGCTGGCCAGCGGCACCGGGGTCTTTGGCGCAACCCATGGGCGGTCATATTCAGGCGCAGCGTCACCCAGATCCTTGATCGGCAGGTTGGCGACTTCCTCGCCCTGCCAGATTACGCGGAAGCGCAGATCATCGGTGGTTATGCCCACAGTGGCGAAGTCGAGTTCCCACTTCTCGAACACCTGCCGCGCCACTGCTTCCTTGTCCGGATGCAGCACCATCAACATGCGTTCCTGGCTTTCCGAGAGCATCATCTCATAAGCCGTCATGTTCTCTTCGCGAACCGGCACCTTGTCGAGATTGAGCTCAACGCCAAGGTCGCCCTTGGCGCCCATTTCCACGGCCGAGCAGGTCAGCCCGGCGGCGCCCATGTCCTGAATGGCGATGACCGCACCAGTCGCCATCAGCTCGAGACAGGCTTCGAGCAGGCGCTTTTCGGTGAAGGGGTCGCCAACCTGCACGGTCGGGCGCTTCTCCTCAATGTCGTCACCGAATTCCGCCGAGGCCATGGTGGCCCCGCCCACGCCATCGCGGCCCGTCTTGGCGCCGAGATAAACCACCGGCAGGCCGACGCCCTTGGCTTCGGAGTAGAAAATCTTGTCCGTATCAGCCAGGCCGGCGGCGAAGGCATTGACCAGATTGTTGCCATTGTAGCGCGCGTCGAATTCAACTTCGCCGCCCACAGTCGGCACACCGAAGGAATTGCCATAGCCACCAACGCCGGCGACCACGCCATTGACGAGGTGGCGGGTCTTTTCATGGTCCGGCGACCCGAAGCGCAGCGCGTTCATCGCCGCCACAGGGCGCGCGCCCATGGTGAAAACGTCGCGGAGAATGCCGCCCACGCCGGTTGCCGCGCCCTGATAGGGCTCGATGAAGCTGGGGTGGTTGTGGGATTCCATCTTGAACACCACGGCCTGCCCATCGCCGATATCGACGACACCGGCATTTTCGCCCGGCCCCTGGATCACGCGGGGGCCGGTGGTCGGCAGGGTGCGCAGCCACTTTTTGGAACTCTTGTATGAGCAATGCTCGTTCCACATCGCCGAGAAAATACCCAGCTCGGTATAGGTCGGCTCGCGCCCGATCAGATCGAGGATCTTCTGATATTCGTCCGGCTTCAGGCCGTGGCTGGCAACCAGCTCGGGGGTAATGGCAATGTCGTTGCGAAGAGTCATTGAGAAACTGTCCGGGAGGTTCGGGCAAGAAGCATGTCAGCGGCAATGGTTACCAGGATCAGCACCGCGAGGAAGGCTGTCATATAGACCGCGTTGATGCCGACCTGGCCGTAGCCAAGCTTGATGGCGTTGAGGATGGGGTAGGGGTATTCCTGCACCCAGGCGCCGCGCGCCATGGCATAGGCGAAATAGACGAGTGTCGGGGCCAGCATGAGCGGCAGGTTTATCCAGCGCAGCATCCCATGCCGCTGCGTCAGGGCCCACCAGACCACATAAAGCACGGGCGCAACATAGTGCAGCAGTGTATCGGCGATGACAAACAGTCCGTCCAGAGACTGCAGGAAGCGCAGCACGAAAAACACGTAGAGGCCGACAAGCGCTATATTGGCCGCCATGATCGAACGGACAAGCGGCGTGCGGAAAATCACTAGCCAGGCCCAGTCTGTCAGGGCCGAAAGGTAGACTAGCACCAGGGCGATATTGTTGAGGATGGTGTAGTAGGAAAAGAAATGCCCCAGCGCACCCGGAAGGTCCCGCCCAGCGGCGAGCAGCGCCTGCATCGAAATGGTAAATTGCAGGACGAGGCCCGCCGCGCCGAGCAGCAGACCCAGCCAGGTCAGCGCACGGCGCAGGTCCATGTCATGCCACCTGCTTGAGCATGGACGCAAACAGCGCCCGTCCATCATCGCCGCCATGAGCGGCTTCGATCAGGTTTTCCGGATGCGGCATCAGGCCAAGCACGTTCTTGTGCTGGTTGAACACGCCGGCAATGTCGTTGATCGAACCATTGGGATTGGTGCCCTCGGCATAGCGGAAGGCCACGCCGCCTTCGCCTTCCAGCCGAGCCAGCGTTTCCGCGTCGGCGAAATAATTGCCATCGTGATGGGCCACAGGGCAGCGGATGATCTGACCCTGTGTGTAGCCACGGGTGAAGTCGGTGTCGGCATTGACGACTTCGAGCTTCACTTCCCGGCAGACGAATTTCAGCGACGTATTGCGCATCAGCGCGCCGGGCAGCATTCCGGCCTCGATCAGGATCTGGAAGCCATTGCAGACGCCCAGCACCCGCACACCTTTGTCAGCGCGCTCGCGCACCTTGTCCATGATGGGGGAGCGGGCCGCGATGGCGCCGCAGCGCAGATAGTCGCCATAGGAGAAGCCGCCGGGGATCACGATCAGGTCGACATCGGGAATATCGGCGTCCTGGTGCCAGACCACAGCGGGGGCTACGCCGCCGATTTTGGTCAGCGCCGCGATCATGTCGCGGTCGCGGTTCAGTCCCGGAAACACGATGACAGCGGCCTTCATCGGTCAATCCTCATTCTGTCAGGAGTTGCGCGAGGTCCTTGTGGTGAGTCTTGGGCAAAAACGCAAGTGTCTGCTGTGCGGAACGCTGGAAAACCGGCCCTGTCAGACCAATTATTCGGCAGCCGCCGGTGCAGGCTGCACGCTGGTGCGCGTGCCCGGCAGATGCGCCCAGGCGGGCCGCTCGAAGAGGAAGCGGCCAAAGCCGGTTTTCCGGACCAACCACCACAGCACGAGCGGCGAAATAATCGCCACGGCCATAGTGATCAGGCTGACGAGATTAGCGTCCTCCAACCCAACCGCCAACAGCAGCGTGCGGGCAATGCCCATGGGCAGGACGAAGGCGACATAGATGATGAGGGACTTTTCGCCCAGCCAGCGCAGCCAGTTCATCCATGGCACGCGCACCAGCAGCGCCGCTGCGATACAGATTGCCGCCGCTCCAGCCAGCGCTAGCACGAGGTGCAGCCCGGGCAGGGCGGCCCAGCCCATCTGGATATGCACCGGGTCCATGCGGAAGCCGGGTGAAAACACCAGAACAGCGTTGACGATTGCCCAGGCAACCAGCACGCCGGTGGCCGCCATTGCGTGGTTCTGCGCCCAATCCGCCAGCTTGAAAATCTGAGGGGCGAACACCGCGCCGGCATAGAAATAGACGAAATATTCGGCGAACTGGTCGACGAGATAGCTGCCCGTATGGATCGGCAGCATCTGCAGCGCTGCGGCTGCAATCAGCACGGCCCAGTGCGGCGCCTTTGCCTGGTGCAGCAGCTTGGACACCAGGCCGAATACCCCCAGCATGTAGATGAACCACAGCACGCCATAGGGCGAGACAATCGCGGAGGCCAATGCGCCAAGTGCGCCGGATGGATCGCGCCCGATGAGTGCCACTTTGAAGACAATGTGGATGACGGCCCAGAGCACGTAAAAATAGAAGTAGTGCACCACGCGCCGGTCGAGGAAGGTCCTCCAGGGTCGCGCGACCACCAGGCTCAGGAACAGGCCGGAAAGCAGGAAGAATTCCGGCATCCGGAATGGCATGGCGAATGCCATGATCCAGTGCAGGAAGCCGATATTTCCGGTGTCCTCACCAACACTGGCGGCGCAATACATGGCGACGACGAGAAAGATCGACAGGCCCTTGGCCATGTCCACCCATTCCAAACGCTGCTTTTGCAATGCCACCGTTCTGCTCCGCCTCATGCATTTTTGCGCACAATAGGACGGACATCCTCCCTGCCGGTTAAAATCGGCGCAGGGCGGAACGGAATTGCAGAAAAGGTGAGGAATTACCTAAGCGCGCGGCTCAGATTGGAACCGATGCATAGGCTGCAAAAAGCAGGCCGAGGGAGGCGAAGAACAGAACAGAAAGGCCGAGTGTTTTACGCATAGGTGTCGTGTCCTGCGCCGAAATCTGGCGCGACAAAGAGTATGATCCGAAGACCTTAATGGGTGATTTCGATCGAGTAGTTTTCGATCACGGTGTTGGCAAGCAGCTTATCGCACATTTGCTGTAGCTGAGAACGTGCCGCCTGCTCATCGGTTCCCTCGAGGACAAGGTCAAAAACCTTTCCCTGGCGAACGCCGCGAACGCCGGCAAAGCCTAGCGTTGCCAGCGAGCCTTCGATGGCCTGGCCCTGGGGGTCGAGAACGCCGTTTTTGAGCGTGACAGTGACGCGCGCTTTCATCAAATGCCTGCCCTACTGCACGAGGCGCGGACCAGTGGTCAGCGCATTGTCATTTTCAACGAGGATGCCAAGACGCTGCGCGACTTCGCGATAGTTCTCGATCAGCCCGCCAAGGTTTTCGCGGAAGCGATCCTTGTCCATCTTGTTGCGGGTCTTGATATCCCAGAGGCGGCAGCTATCGGGGCTGATTTCGTCAGCCAGCACGATGCGCATCAGATCGCCTTCATAGAGGCGGCCGCATTCGATCTTGAAGTCCACCAGCTGGATGCCAACGCCCATGAACAGGCCGGTCATGAAATCATTGACGCGGATGGCCAGGCTCATGATGTCGTCGAGTTCGGCAGGTGTGGCCCAGCCAAAGGCGGTGATGTGCTCTTCGGACACCATTGGATCGTGCAGGGCGTCGTCCTTGTAGCAGAATTCGATGATCGAGCGCGGCAGCTGCGTGCCCGGCTCAAGGCCGAGGCGCTTGCAGAGCGAGCCTGCAGCATAATTGCGCACGATGATTTCGAGCGGGATGATCTCGACTTCCTTGATCAGCTGCTCGCGCATATTGATGCGGCGCAGGAAGTGGGTCGGAATACCCATGGAATTGAGCTTGGTGAACACGAATTCTGAAATTCGGTTGTTCAGAACGCCCTTGCCGTCGATGACTTCATGACGGGCGCCATCTCCGGCCGTCGTGTCGTCCTTGAAATACTGCACCAGAGTGCCAGGCTCGGGACCCTCAAACAGGATCTTTGCCTTGCCCTCGTAGATTTTGCGTCGACGGTTCATCAGGGAATCCGCTGCCATGGAGTGAGGTATCGGTTGGGCCGCTTCATGCGCCAGATTGGCACAAAAATGCAAGCTCTTTTGCAGGGCTGAAAGGGCGGCGGCTTGCGGTCGCAGGCGCGGCCTCGCCGTTGATTTGCGCCCGCGAACCGCCTATGTCCAATCGCAGAGCCGGTTGGACGGCGCCATATGAAGCCACACGGGAGAAACCATGAGCGGGTTCGACGAACGCAAGAAGGGCCAGGAAGCCAAGTTTACCTTCGACGCCGAGAAGAAGTTCCGGGCCGAAGCGCGCCGCAACAAACTGTTGGGCCTGTGGGCTGCCGAGCTGATGAGCCTGTCGGGCGAAGAGGCCAAGGCCTATGCTGCCGAAGTTGTGGCTTCTGATTTTGAAGAGGCCGGCGACGAGGACGTGTTCCGCAAGGTTTCCGGTGATCTCAAGGCCAAGGGCATCGATGTCGGGGACGAAACGATTCGTCAGAAGATGCTGACCCTCTCTGCCGTCGCCAGTGAGCAGATCGCCAACGAAGGCTGATCTGCCGGTTTCCGTATTTTGAAGCGCCGCGGCCAAAGGGCAGTGCGGCGCTTCTTCTATTTTATGTGGCGCATCGGTCACACGAACGCGCCGTCGCCAATTTTGCGCCGCGCGTTCTTATTTGTGCCGCAAATTCTGTGCAGCTCACATTGCCAGGTTTGGAACTTTCCCCGACAATTGCGGTGAGCCGGCATGGTTCACAAGGCGTTGACACATATTGTGGTCCAATTGGCAGCAATGTTATCGCGCTTCGTGTCGGCGGGTGAACTGTTGGGATGGCTCAATGCGAGTGAATCGACGTAAATTTCTGGGGTCCATGGCCTTTGTTGGTGCCAGCGCGGTCTTGCCGGCGCGCGCGCAGCAGGGCGAGTCGATCTGGGACATGATGGCGCGCAATACCATGCTGCGCGACGCTGACAGGGGCGGCAATACGGCTGCCGCCGAAGCCCTCATCGCGACCAACGAGCCGATTCTGTCCTACGACACTGCCCACAATCTTCAGCTTGCCATTTCCCAGTACGAGCCCTTCGTGGCCGCTGGTGGCTGGGAGGAGGTTCCGCAGCAGGCCTATGGTGCGATGCTTGGTCACTCCAAGCCCGCCATCGTCGCGCTCAAGCGCCGGCTGATTTCCTCGAGCGACATGCCGCTGGTCGAATATGCCAATGAACTGTTCGACGGCGAAACCGACCGTGCGGTTCGTACCTTCCAGGCGCGCCATGGTCTTGTGGTGAACGGGCAGGTGGATGAGGCGACCTGGTATGCCTTGAACGTGCCTGCGGCGACGCGCCTGCAGCAGCTCTATCTCAATTTCACCCGCGTTCAGAACATGGCGTCGTCGCTGAACCCGCGCTATGTCGTGGTCAATATTCCGGCCGCAACCATTGAAGCGGTCAATGACGGCATGGTCGAGCAGCGTCATACTGCGGTTGTCGGTCGCGTCGAACGCGCCACCCCGATCATGGCCTCCAAGATCAGCCAGATCAATTTCAATCCCTATTGGCATGTGCCCAAGTCGCTGGTTCGCCAGGACCTGACCAAGTACATGATCGAAAATCCCAACTACCTGACCGAACAGAATATTTTCATTTATGACGGTTCGGGCAACAAGGTCGATCCATCCACGATCAACTGGTCCAATATCAGCGATGCTGAAGTGAACTACATGTATCGGCAGGAGCCTGGCGCGGCCAACTCCATGGGGCACTGCAAGATCAATTTCTACAATCCCTACGATTGCTATCTGCACGATACGCCATCAAAGGCGCTGTTCGGCGAAAACGCTCGCTTCCACTCCTCGGGCTGTGTCCGCGTCGATGGGGTCAATCAGCTCGTCAATTGGCTTCTGCGCGACAATGGCGACTGGGACCAGAACAAGGTGGATGCCACCTTTGCCTCGCTCGAACGCCTCGATGTCGAGTGCAAGGCGCGCGTGCCGATCCACACCACCTACATCACCGCCTGGGCCAACCGTCAGGGCACGGTCAGCTTCCGCGATGACGTCTATAATTTTGACGCGCAGGGCAAGGTCGTCTTCGAAGGCTGATCTGTCGCGCTTCACGCGCTTCTAGAGGCGCCTTCCTTCCGGGAAGGCGCCTCAGCTTTTTTTAAGCCAGAATCCTGCTAGACTTCAGCACAATGGAGGTGCTGATGGCCGAAGGCGATGTTCTGTTCGAGTTCATGCAGGTGGGCCAGCAGATGCGCGTCGCGGCAATCGACGGGGCAACGGGCACCGAGGTCGTTGTCATCGCCCCCCTGAAGGCAACCAAATTGCAGATGCAGCAGGTGGCTATGGCCAAGCTGCGCAAAAAAATGGCGGCGGGTCTGCCGCCAGACCCGCCGCCCAAGAAATACGCTTAAGCTCTAGAGATTGCAGCGGTGACGGATGCCGTCAAAGCCGAGGAACGTGTCGCTGCGCTCATCATAAGATTTGTAGCGGGCATAGCACCGGGCCACATGGCCATTGTCCACGCGCCCGATAGTGGCGTTTGAACTTCTGCTATTATTGCTGCTGTTGGCCGCCGCGCCCGCGATGATGGCGCCAATGGCAAAACCGAAAATGCCGGCCACGAGCGGGTCGAGATCGTTGCGGTTGCGGTAGTAGAAATTGTCGTAGTCGCGATCGCTCCAATAGCCATCATAATAGCCACGGCAATCCCAATCGTGCGGGTAGCGCTCGCAATAGGTCTGCACCACGCGCTGGCGCTGTCCGAAACTCAGCGTGACGTCTTGGGCCTGCACAGGCACAAAACTCGAAATAGACATAAGACCGGTCAAGGCCAGAGCCGTTATCTGCTTTGCAAACATTTCAGAATCCCCCTCGAATGACTGCATGAAAGCCAGTTCATATTATTCAATACGAGTGTAGGAACAGTTTTCGCGGCTGGTGAACAAAACCTGCCGCCAAACCATCAACTGCAATCTTTCGCTGTCGCAGCGGATGTCAGCCTTGCCACTTCACATCCGGGAAAGTTTGGGCCATATTCCGCCCGTTCGCGCGACTGGCGAGAAGAGATGGGCAACCATCGGGGAACGCGAACCTTGTAGAGCCGCTCGCCTGGGCACCCAACCGCAGATCGGGCAGCCCCATGCACCCAGAACTTTCGCATGGCCTTGGAATCGCTGTTTGCAGCGTGATATGGCCTTCGAGCATAACTGCCCGTATCGCATTCCACGAGGTTACCCTTCGATGAGCACACCGCTCTTTCCGAATTTCTTTTCCAACTCGGTCGCTCAGACCGATCCGGAACTGGCCGCCGCCATTGGCGATGAGCTGGGTCGCCAGCAGGGCGAGATCGAACTGATCGCTTCCGAAAACATCGTTTCGCAGGCGGTTCTGGAAGCCCAGGGTTCGGTGCTGACCAACAAATATGCCGAAGGCTATCCCGGCAAGCGCTATTATGGCGGCTGCCAATATGTGGACGTCGCCGAAACGCTGGCTATCGAGCGCGCCAAGCAGCTCTTTGGCGTTGCCTATGCCAATGTTCAGCCCAATTCTGGTTCGCAGGCCAACCAGGGCGTCTATCAGGCGCTGATCCAGCCCGGTGACACCATTCTCGGCATGTCGCTGGACGCTGGTGGTCACCTGACCCATGGCGCCAAGCCCAACCAGTCCGGCAAGTGGTTCAATGCCATTCAATATGGCCTGCGCAAGCAGGATGGTCTGGTCGATATGGATCAGGTCCGCAGCCTTGCGCGCGAGCACAAGCCCAAGATGATCATTGCCGGTTTTTCGGCCTATTCGCGCGTCATGGATTGGGCGGCGTTCCGCGCCATTGCCGATGAAGTCGGGGCGATCCTCTTCGTCGACATGGCCCACGTGGCAGGTCTCGTAGCGGGCGGCGTCTATCCGAGCCCGTTCCCGCACGCCCATGTTGCCACCACAACCACCCACAAGACCCTTCGCGGTCCCCGTGGCGGCCTGATCCTCACCAATGACGAGGACATCGCCAAGAAGATCAATTCGGCCATCTTCCCAGGCATCCAGGGCGGGCCGCTGATGCATGTCATCGCCGCCAAAGCCGTTGCCTTCAAGGAAGCGCTGTCGCCTGAGTTCAAGACTTATGCCGCCCAGGTCGTTGCCAATGCCAAGGTGCTGGCCGACACTCTGGTCAAGGGTGGCGTGGATATTGTTTCGGGCGGAACCGACAATCACCTCATGCTGGTCGATCTTCGCCCCAAGGGCCTGACCGGCAAAGCAACCGAGGCTGCCCTCGGTCGCGCCCATATCACCTGCAACAAGAATGCCGTGCCCTTCGATCCGGAAAAGCCGGCCATCACCTCCGGCGTGCGCCTCGGCACCCCGGCTGGCACGTCGCGTGGTTTTGGCGAAGCCGAATTCAAGCTGGTTGGCGAGCTGATCATCGAAGTGCTCGATGGTCTCAAGACCAATGGCGAAAACAATAATGGTGCGGTTGAAGCCTCGGTTCGTGACCGGGTCAAAGCCCTCACCGACCGGTTCCCCATTTACGGCTAACGCGAAGGTCAACGCGCACAATGCGCTGCCCATATTGTAGCAATGACGACACTCAAGTGAAGGATAGCCGCCCGACGGAAGATTCGGGCGCTATCCGGCGCCGCCGCGTGTGCAATGCCTGCGGCGGCCGCTTCACCACCTTCGAGCGGGTGCAGTTGCGCGATTTGACCGTGGTCAAGAAATCGGGCCGCAAGGTGCCGTTCGACCGCGAAAAACTCTCCCGGTCGGTCTATACCGCATTGCGCAAGCGTTCGGTTGAGCCTGAGCGCGTCGAGCGCATGATCTCCGGTATTGTGCGACAGCTCGAAAGCCTGGGTGATGTCGAAGTCACCTCCGACCAGATCGGCGAATATGTCATGGAAGGCCTCAAAGGCCTCGATGACGTAGCCTTTGTGCGATTTGCCAGCGTTTACAAGAACTTCTCGGCGGCCGACGATTTCCGCTCCTTCCTGACCGAACTGGCTCAGGGCAAGGAAATTCTGCCGGAAGACGACGATTGAGCGCTCCTCGGCGGTTACTGGAAGCATTCGTTTATCGCTCCATCATCAGACGCTGCCGTGATGCTGCCGAATGGGGTATGATGTCGCCTGCGGACTGGTCCGTTATCGAGCGGGGATACTGACATGGACTCCTATGGCGAGCGTTTTCCGATTGAAGCAGGCTCGGGTGAGGGACTTAATTTCCTCATCGTCGAGGGCCGCAACTATCACCGCATTGCCGATGAAATGCGCACCGGCGCCATTGCAGTGCTCGACGCGGCAGGCGCGACCCACGACACCATTTCCGTGCCCAGCGCCATGGAAGTGCCGGTCGCCATCGCCATGGCGCTCGAAAGCGGCGACTATGATGGCTTTGTAGCGCTGGGATGCGTTATACGCGGGCAGACCAACCACTACAGTTCAGTTGCCGGCGAAAGTATCCGTGCATTGATGGAACTGGCCGTGGTCGATGCCTTGCCTCTGGGCATTGGCATTCTGACTGTCGAGACAGAGGCACAGGCCTGGATAAGGGCCCAGGTAAAAGATCAGGACCGGGGAGGGGACGCGGCAAGGGCCGCGCTCGCCCTGGCCGCAGTGAAGGCGAAGTTGAATTCCTGAATGACGACCGACCACCCCAAACGCGATCCACAATCCCAGCGGCCCGCCAACCAGCGGGGCGCCGCGCGTCTCGCTGCCGTTCAGGCGCTTTACCAGATGGATGTTGGCCGGGCGACGCTTGCTGACACGCTGGCCCAGTTCGGGGCCTTTCATCTGGGCCGTGAGATCGAGGGCGAGCAATATCTCCCCGCTGACGCGGACTTCTTTCGGCAGATCGTCAGTGGCGTCGCGACCTATCAGCTTGCTATCGACCCCGCGGTCGATAACGCTCTCTCCGAGAGCTGGCCGATGGAGCGGGTGGATGCCACGCTGCGGGCCATCCTCCGCGCTGCGGCGTTTGAATTGCTGCGCCGCAAGGATATTCCGGCCAAGGTTGTCATCACCGAATATGTCGACGTTGCGCGGGCCTTTTATGAAGACGACGCCTCCGGCATGGTCAACGCCGCGCTGGATGCTATCGCCCGTGCTGCAAATTCTGACTTGGGCGCCGCTGACTAGGCGCTTCTGCCGTGGCGGGCCATTGATCGCCATGGCATTGTCGCGCCCATGACCGACTCACAAACCGCCGACGGCTCCGTCCGCAACATTGCCTTGCTTTCAATTGCCCAGGCGATTGGCGGGTCCAATCAGGCCATCGTCATGTCCATCGGCGCGCTGACCGCGGCGCTGATGGCGCCTACGCCGGCGCTGGCGACTTTGCCCGTCACCGCGATGATCATCGGGCTGGCGCTCTCCACCTCGCTGGCGGCTCTGACCATGCACAGGATTGGTCGGCAAAAGGGCTTCATTCTGGGCGCAGCCCTGGCAATTCCGGCCGCGCTGCTCGCCGCGCTTGCCGTCTGGCTGGCCAATTTTTACCTCTTTACCGCAGCGCTGGCCGGCATTGGCGCCTCTGCCGCATTCTTCCAGCAAATCCGTTTTGCCGCTGCCGACAGCGTTCAGCCCGCTTTCAAGAGTCGCGCCATTTCCTGGGTCATGTTCGGCGGTGTTGCGGCAGGGTTTTTCGGCCCGCAATTGAGCTCGATTTCCAAGGACTGGATTGCGGGCGCGCCCTTTGCCGCCGGCTATGTGGTCATGGCCGTCATGGCGCTGGTCTCCATAGGCGTCTTTTCCCTGACGCGGCTGGCCCGTCCGGCGGCTGCACAAAATAGCAGTGAGGGCGCCCGGCCATTACGCGAATTGCTGCGCCTGCCGTCCATCCACGTTCCCATGGTCGGCGCGACTGTGACTTATGCGCTGATGACCCTGGTGATGGTCGCGGCGCCCCTGGCCATGGTCTATGTCTGCGGACATTCGCCCGCCGAGGCCAGCGGCGCCATCCAGTGGCATATCGTGGCCATGTTCGCCCCCAGCTTCATCACCGGCAGCATTATTGCCCGCATCGGCGCCCATCTCACCGCAGCCATTGGCCTGCTGCTGATCATCGCCTGCGCCATCACGGCGCTGAACGGCATCAGCGTCACCCACTTCAATATCGCGCTGATCCTGCTCGGGCTGGGCTGGAACTTCGGCTTTATCGGCTCGACGACATTGCTCACCCAGGCCTATCGACCCGCAGAAGCGGGCAAGGTGCAGGCGGTCAATGAGCAACTGGTATTCGGCACCATGGCCGTTGCGTCGATAGGCTCAGGTCTGTTGCTGGAACTCATCGGCTGGCAAGCCATCAATATCCTCGCCATTCCCGTCGCCAGCGCCGCCCTTCTTCTTCTCGCATGGGGCGATTTCGCGCGCCGTCGCATAACGACATAGAAAAAGCCCGGCATGGACCGGGGCTTTTGAATATCAGCGAGGCGTTTCGGCTCAGAAGGAGTCGAGGATCTGGTCGATAAAGGTGCGGTCTTCGCCGAAGGACTGGGTCCGGCGGCTTTCCACCGCGATCACCTTGCCATCGGCCTGCGTATAAACAGCCTTGTCGACGACCTTCTTGTTCTTGTCGAAATAGACGGCGAGAACGGTGCGCTCGGCTTTGACGCTCATGCCAAAGGCGGTTTGCTCAACCTTGGTCTCGACATAATACCAGGCCGTCTGGTCGCCAAAGGTATTGGTGGACTGGGGCGAGCCGAGCACGACCTTCACCAGTTCCTGGCTCTGTCCGACGCGGATCTGGGCCATGGCGGAGTCGGAAATCTCATAGCCCTGGGTGCGCTTGGTGATGATTGCGGTGCTGCTAGTGCAACCGGCGAGCGCCACCACGAACAGGGCGGCGGCGGCAGGCGCAAATGGTGCTTTGGCAAGACGCAGGAGCATGAATTTGACTTCCTCGATAGCTCTCGACTATAGGCGTGACAACAAGGCGCGTGCCCCTTGGCCGCCGGCATGTGTATCTGTCAACTCGGCCCTCTGGCAAGCTGGAATGGCCCAACAGTCAGATAGACTATTTGTGTTTGACCGATACGGACGCTGAGCGCAATCCCATGATCCTGTCCCTGTTTCGCAAGAACACTGCCACCGCGCCAGTTTATGCCGTCTATAACGCCATTGTGGCGCAATCCCGGCAGGCCAAATTCTACGCCGACTGGGGTGTTCCCGACACCGTAACCGGGCGGTTCGACATGATCAGCCTGCATATGGCGCTGCTGTTCCGGGCTCTGCGGTCTGATGCGGCGCAGCCCAAGGCGTTCAGCCAGGCGGTCTTCGATCTGTTCTTCAAGGATATGGACCGGTCCCTCCGCGAAATGGGGGCAGGCGACTTAGCCGTGCCCAAAAAGATCCAGAAGATGGGCAATATCTTTTTCGGTCTGCTTGCCGCGCTCAATGACGCGCTCGACCGCAAGGATGCCGACGCCGTCGCCGCCGTCCTGGCGCGCAATATTTTCGGCGAAACCGCGCTCGGGGATGTGTCTGCTCTTGCTGCCTATGTCATGGCCTGCGACGCAGCGCTTGCCGATCAGGCCGATGAAACCATCATGGCGGGTCAGCTGCAGTTCGAGGTGGCAGCGTGAGCCGCTCTGGTGCGCCGCTTTTTGATGCCATTGTGCGCATCGACAAGCTGCCGGCCTCGGGGCGCTCTGTCTCCGTCAATGCCGATGCGGCAACCCGTGAAGCCATTGCCGAGGCGATGAATATCAGGAGCGTCGAACAATTCGAAGCTTCCCTGACCATTACGCCCTTTCGCGGCGGTTTGCGCGCGCAGGGCCACCTCAAGGCGCGCGCTGTGCAGGATTCGGTTGTCAGCTTCGAGCCCGTCCCGCAGGACATTTCCGAACCGGTCGATCGCATCTTCCTGCCTGCGGACAAGAATCAGCCCAATCCCGGTCCTGGCTCGGAAGTTTTCGTTGATCTCGAAGATGACGAGTTCCCCGATCATATCGATGGTCCGGAAGTTGATCTCAGCGAACTGCTGCTCGAAACGCTGGCGCTGGCCCTCGATCCCTATCCTCGCCTGGAAGGGGAATCGCTTGATTCCCTTGGCATTAAGGACGATGCAGGCGCTGGTGGGCCCTTTGCTGATCTGGCCCGTCTCAAGACCCGTGATGGGGACAGGGACTGACGCCTCGGTCTCAGGGCTTGCGCCGACTCCGTGATGAGATATGTTTGTGGGCCTGCCTTAGCGGGCCGAAAAACGGGCTGAAATGACCGATACTATTACGATTTCTGTGGACGCAATGGGCGGGGATAACGCGCCGCGCGCCGTAATCCACGGGGCCCATCTTGCTTTGCGGGAGCGCAAGAATACGCGCTTCGTCTTCCACGGCATAAAAGACCAGATTGAACCGCTGCTCGAAGAGTTCCCGGCGCTCAAGCCCGTGTCCGTCGTCCGTCATTGCGACGTTGTCATCGCCATGGACGAAAAGCCCAGCCAGGCTCTGCGCAAGGGCAAGGGTACGTCCTCCATGTGGATGGCGATTCAGTCGGTCAAGGATGGCGAGGCCGATGTCGCCGTCTCCGGCGGCAATACCGGCGCGCTGATGGCCATGTCGACCTTCTGCCTGCGACCAATGGAAGGCATTTCCCGCCCGGGCATCGCTGCAATCTGGCCCACGCTGCGCAGCGACATCATCGTGCTCGATATGGGCGCAACGATTGGCGCTGACGCCCAGCAATTGGTCGACTATGCGATTCTGGGCTCTGCGCTGGCGCGGGCGCTGTTCGATTCCGAAGCGCCGAGTGTTGGCCTGCTCAATGTCGGCACCGAAGAGGTGAAAGGGCTCGATTCCATCAAGGAAGCGGGTAAAATCCTGACCGCAGCCAGTGGCGCGGGCTTTACCTATCACGGCTTTGTCGAAGGTGATGATATCGGCAAGGGCACTGTCGACGTGGTCGTGACGGAAGGCTTTGTCGGCAATATCGCGCTCAAGACGGCCGAGGGCACGGCCCGCCAGGTCGGCTCCTATCTCCGCAGTGCGCTCAAAGCCAATCTCATGAGTCGCATTGGCGCGCTGTTCGCTTCTTCGGCCCTCAATGCACTTCGCCGCAAAATGGACCCAAGGACGGTCAATGGTGGTGTCTTTATGGGCCTTAATGGCATCGTCATTAAATCGCACGGTGGCACCGACGAGATCGGCTACAAAAGCGCCCTTGGCCTTGGTTATGAAATGGCGCGCAGCCGCCTGATGGACAAGATTGGTGACACCATGAAACGCTTTCCCATTCAAAAGGCAGAAGCTGCGCTGCCAACCGAGACCGAGGCTAAATCGGCGTGACCAGAACCCGTTCAGTCATTCGCGGCGTAGGCAGCTATCTGCCGCAGCGCATTCTCACCAATGTAGAATTGGCCAAGACCGTCGATACGTCCGACGAATGGATTCAGCAGCGCGTCGGCATCAAGCAGCGCCACATTGCTGCTGAAGGTGAATTCACTTCTGATCTGGCCGTTGCGGCCGGCCGCAAGGCGCTCGAATCGGCGGGCCTTACGCCGGACGACATCGACCTCATCATCGTTGCCACCACGACGCCGGATTACACATTTCCTTCGGCTGCTACGCTGGTGCAGATGAAGCTGGGAATACACCACGGCTTCGCTTTTGACATCCAGGCCGTCTGCTCGGGCTTTGTCTATGCGGTTACCACGGCCGACAGCTACATCAAGAACGGCCTTGCCAAGCGGGTGATGGTCATTGGCGCCGAGACATTCTCGCGCCTTCTGGACTGGACTGACCGCACCACCTGCGTGCTTTTCGGCGATGGCGCTGGTGCGATTATTCTCGAACGCGTCGATCTGACCGAAGGCGAGCCGGAGCGTGGTGTTCTGGCGTCTGCCCTGCGCTCCGATGGGCATCATTGGGACAAGCTTTATGTTGATGGCGGGCCATCTGCCACGGGCACGATCGGCCATGTTAAGATGGCAGGGGCGGAAGTGTTCCGCCACGCCGTCGGCAAGATCACCGATGTGGTCTATGCCACGCTCGAACAAACCAGCCACACGGTCGATGATCTCGACTGGTTTGTGCCGCATCAGGCCAATCGGCGGATCATCGACGGGGCAGGGGCCAAGCTGGGCCTTGCGCCCGAAAAGGTGGTGGTGACCGTTGATCGTCATGCCAACACCTCTGCTGCCTCCGTGCCGCTGGCGCTGAGCGTTGCCGTGGCCGATGGTCGGATCAAACAAGGCGATCTGGTGATGATCGAGGCTATGGGCGGCGGGTTTACCTGGGGCGCATCCATCATTCGCTGGTAAGCGCTCCGGGCCAAGTTGACCTTAAGCGTTTCAAGGCGTTAGTGTATTTGTCAGGTGGTCGAGCCTGACGCTGTGGCTGGAAGCAAGAGCGCTTTCGGCGGTGTCGATAGAGGGTATGTTCGTTCGGGATAGCGTGTGCTCGAGGGGGGCCTTGCTTGAGACATGGCGTTGCGCAGTCAATGCCGGGTTACCCGGAGGAATGAAGGCCTTCGACAAATACGGGGGTGCGAATGGCGCAGAAGACAGTAACGCGGGCCGATCTGGCCGAAGCGGTCTATGGTTCCGTGGGCTTGTCGCGAACAGAGTCTGCCGAGCTGGTCGAGCGGGTGCTCGAATTGATCACCGATGCCCTGGTGACCGGCGCCAATGTCAAGCTGTCGTCTTTTGGCTCATTCCAGGTTCGCTCCAAAAACGAGCGTGTCGGCCGCAACCCCAAGACCGGTGAGGAAGTGCCTATCCTCCCCCGGCAGGTTCTTGTGTTCAAACCCAGCAACGTGTTGAAGTCCAAAATCAACAAGTCTATGGTTGGCACTGGAAAGTAAGGCTTTCTTGCTGAAAATTTGTGCAATGTGCCGGTGAGCTGTCACTCACTCCCGGTCGATTGCGGTAAGCTATTGTCGCGATGCCATAGCCGGGTTTGCCGGCAATGGCTCCAGGGGGAAATGCGGTTTGGACAAGTCGCCCGACGCCTTCCGGACCATTTCAGAAGCCGCCGAAGAGCTCGACTTGCCACAGCATGTCCTGCGCTTCTGGGAAACCCGTTTCGCCACCATCAAGCCGCTGAAGCGCGGTGGCGGTCGCCGCTATTACCGGCCTGAAGATGTCCTGCTGCTGCGAGGTATCCGCCATTTGCTCTATGATCAGGGTTTTACCATCAAGGGTGTGCAGCGCATCCTGAAGGATCAGGGGCCGCGCTATGTCATTGCCGTGGGCGAGGGCAAGGCCATCGACGAAATCCTGCCCATGATCGAGGACGCCGAAGCCGCAAGCGACGCGGCAGAGCTGGAGGAGGCGATCATGTCCGCGAGCCCGGCGCTCGACGAAGAATCGCGCGAAAAGCTGTCCGAGGTCCTGCGCGAACTGCTCGAATGCAAGCGCATCCTGGAACGTGCCCGCGAACATTGATCGGGCGCAGTTTCGTCTGTTTCGTCCGTCACTGGTCCTTGGATTCGCTTGCCTCAGTCGAGGGGGCGGGCGTGGTCTCTTCTGCCTTGGGCTCTTCCTTGGGAAAGGCGTAGAAGAAATTATAGACTGAATAGGCCAGCACGATGCCGACCATCACCGTCCAGAACTGGTCCTGGGTGAAAAACAGCTCCCATACGAGCCAGACGGACAGGAAGATAACGACGGCCAACCGCTTCCAGAGCGGACGAAACCAGTTGAGTTCGCTTGCTTTCAATGCGGCTGCCCTTCCAAAGCTTCCTGCCAGATCGTTTGGCTACTTAGCATATTTGCCGCAAAAGTCTCGCCCTGATGCGCTACCGGGCCACAGATCCGGTCAGGAACCCGTGACCCGGCGATGGCAAGGATCAGGCCATCTGCAGGCGATTGGTCCTGCCGCTGCTTTCAATCCACAGGATGAAGGTCGAGGCGGCAACGATCAGCGCCGCACCCGGCCAGAACCAGACTGACGGCACCTGGCCCAGCGCTATCCAGCCCACCAGTCCGCTCAGCGGCACCTTGAGGTCGCCGAAAGGCTGCAGATAGGTCGCGTCGGTGACCTTGTAGGCAAAGCTCAGGAAATACTGCGCGACGCCGGTCAGCACGCCCAGCAGCAACAGAAGCCAAAGAGCATCGCCAGAGGGCAGGGCGAAGGGGAACCCCGTCGCCAGCCCAGCCGGCAGCGCCGCCGGCGCCAGCCAGCCAATGGCATTGACGGCCAGCAGTATCAGCAGATGGTTTGGTGTCACCAGCGCCAGGAGAGAGATGGTGAGGGTTTCCGGGCTCTCCTCGCGCGCCAGATATTTGGTCAGCACGTCGGTCGTGGCCCAAAGCGCGGCTGCGAAAATGGGGACTGCCGTCGCCCAGCTCAGGCCCTCGACGCCGACACCGGAGACGATGATGGCGCCGATAAATCCAACCATCGCAGCGCCAATGCGGGCAGGGGTGGCCTTTTCACCGAGAAAGAGGGTCGAGCCGAGGATGATGAAGAGCGGCCCGGTGGCCAGCAGGGTCACCATCTGCCAGATCGGCACGCCCGAGGCGAAGCCATAAACAAACACATGCACGCCCAGCGCCGAGGCAAAGGCGCGGATTTCGTGGGCCAGGGGGTGTCTGGTGCGCAGCTTGTCGATGCCGATGCGCAGGATCAGCGGCAGCGCCACGACGCCGGCAATCAGATATTGCCAGAAGGCCATGCCGGTCGAGCTCATGCCAAAGCCGCCATATTCGACCGGCGTGGGCAGCACTGATTGCAGCGTGTTGGTCCCGGCAAAGGCAATAGCCGCCACCAGCATGAAGAATGCGCCAATTGCGGCGCCGTTTTGGGAAGTCGAGGAAATCTGGTTCATGTGTCGTCCTTTCCGTAACCAGTTTCCTCAGGGTTACGGGCAGACGACACCGGCGCTTGTCCGGCCCCAATAGGGGTTCGGACGCCCGCCAGGGCGTTGTCCCGTTCTCTTTCATCCGGACTATGACCGTCGGCTCCGGCATTTCACCGGATCTGCTGACCCTTCCGCCGAAGCCGAAGGCGCTCGCGGGCTCGGCGTTTCCGCCATACCGCCGGTGGGGAATTACACCCCGCCCTGAGAACAATGCAGGCTTGACCTGCGCGTGAAGATGTAGGGGAAAGGGCCGGCAAGGGCAAGTCGGCACAAGGGTGTAACTGTGCGTCCCGGCGGTCGGACATGAAAATCTGTTCCCGCGCGCGCCGCCTCAAATATCTGCGATGCGTCAGTGCGGCTCATTGCATTACCCGTCGGGCAGGCTACACAGAAGCCCGAGCAAGGAGCGTCAGCTTGGAATTTTCTCTCCCCGTGGTGTTCGGTGCCGGTGTGCTGAGTTTTCTCAGTCCCTGCGTGCTGCCGCTGGTTCCGCCCTACCTCACCTATATGAGCGGCGCGAGCTTTGATCAGCTGCGCGACGAGGCCAATTCTCCGGGGCGGCTGCAGCGCCGAGTGGCGATCACTTCGCTATTTTTCATTCTCGGCTTTTCGCTGGTCTTCGTCACGCTGGGCGCAACGGCCACCGTCTTCGGCCAGGCCTTCCGGCAATTGCTTCCGATCCTGACACCCGTTGCGGGAATTCTCATCATCGCAATGGGCCTTCATTTCCTCGGGGTCTATCGCATCGGCATTCTCGATCGCCAGTTGCGCCATCAGGGGCCTGGCGTCGCCAGCGGGCCGCTGGGCGGTTTCCTGCTCGGGCTGGCCTTCGCCATCGGCTGGACACCCTGTATTGGTCCGGTACTGGCCGCAGTTCTGTCTGTTGCTGCCAGTCGCGAAACCGCCTGGGATGGCGCGGCGCTGCTCGGGGTCTATTCGCTCGGGTTGGGCGTGCCGTTTTTCCTTGCCGGCATTTCAATCGGACCGTTCCTGGCCTTCTTCAACAGTTTCCGGCGCCATCTCGCCGTGGTTGAAAAGATCATGGGCGGGCTGCTGGTCATTACTGGCCTGTTGTTCCTCACCGGCAACTTCACCCGCATCTCGTTCTGGTTCCTCGAGACTTTCCCGGTCCTCGCAACCTTCGGCTGATCTGTAAGGGCCGTTTAACCCTGCCAGTCGAAATACGGTCGGATATGCAATTACTCCGTAATTTTTAGTACGGGTTTACCCTGACTGGGCGACATTGCACGCGTTCGCGGGGGCCCAAACAATGTTGCGCGCAAATCTCGAGTCTTCATCGCTGATCGGCACTGTCCCCCAGTCCGGTTGGGTTGTTCCATCATCCGCCGGCCCCAAGCTGCGCGGCGAAATCAATGTGCGCGTCACCCGCCGCATTGAGGATGTCGAAACAGTCTGGCGCACGCTCTCGCTGGGCGAAATTGAATCGCCCGGCCAGTCCTACGATTTTATCCGCCACTGGGTGCAATACCGGCGCCTGCCGCTCGACGCCCAGCGCTATGTGGTGGGGGAGGTCGATGGTGTCCCCGTCGCCCTGCTACCGCTGCATCGCAAGCGTGTCAGCGGTGTTTCCGTATTCACCTGGTTTCCGGGCACCAATGTCGGCAGCTATGCGCCCCTTGTCGACCATGCCCGGCTGGCCGAAATGGGCGCCGCCGGTCGCGCCGCCTTGTGGCGTGCCATGACCAGCCAGCTGACCGGTGCCGATCTCGTCTTCCTGCGTTCCATTCCGACAGATATTGGGCCGCATCAGGGCCTCTTCCATGAATTGGGCGAGTCGCTCCCCATCGAAACGCTCTACCGCTCCGCCTTTTCCTCCTGGGAAGAATGCGACCGCGAGCAGCGCAGCCGTTCGCGGCGCAAGCATGATCGCCAGCAGGCTGATCGTCTCGCCGCCCTTGGCGAGGTCGCATTTGAGGAAGTCACCAATCCGGATCTGGCGCAGCGTGCCGTCGAGGTGCTGTTCCAGCAGCGTTCTGCCCGCTTCCGCGCGCAGGGCATCCGCGATTGTTTCGTCGCGGATAATCTCATCGGCTTTTATCGCGCGGCAATGCGTCCCGAATCCGGCATCGATGTGCGCCTGCATATCCTTCGGCTCGATGGCGACATCGTCGCTGTCCGCTACAATATCGTCCATGGCACCAGAATGTTCTGCCTTATCTCCTCGATGAGCGACGATCCCGCCATTCAGGTCGGTTCACCCGGCAAGCAATGTCTTCTGCATGTCATGCAGAGCGTATTTGACGCCGGTTACACGGTCTTCGACATGGGCGCGGGCTTTACCGACGAGAAGCGCCATTGGTGCAATCAGCAGATTACGTTGCGCCACCATTATGTCGGGCTCAATCATCGCGGCTTTTTCGTTCTCTGGGCCCACCGGACACTGCAGCGCCTGCGCGCCTGGGCCAAGGAGAACTCAAGACTCAAGGCCGGCCTGCGTAGTGCCCTGCAGATATTCGACCGCTTCCGGGCGCCGCGCTCGTCAGATCAGCTTTAGGCCTCGCATCGAGGCGTACCCGCCTTTGCCGATGATGATGTGATCGTGCAGCACAATGCCGAGCGGCTTGGCGATGTCGGAAATCTCCCGCGTCATCCGCACATCCGCCGCGGACGGCGCCGGGTCGCCCGAGGGGTGATTGTGCACAAGGATCAGCGCCGTCGCCGATAGCTCCAGCGAACGCCGGATCACTTCGCGCGGATAGACCGGCGTATGGTCGACCGTGCCCACGTGCTGCACTTCATCGGCAATCAGCCGGTTCTTTTTGTCGAGAAACAGCACGCGGAACTGCTCTACCGTCTCGAACGCCATCTGGCTGCGGCAATAGTCGATCAGCTGCGTCCATGAGGCCAGGATTGGTTGGTCCATGTCGATCTGGTCGCGGCCATAGCGCTGCGCCACCGCCTGCATGACCTTCAGATTGGTGATCGATGTGGGCCCAAGGCCCTTCACCTCGGCCAGCCGGGCAGGGGATGCGCCCAGCACTTCCGAGAACGAACCGAAACGGGCCAGCAATTCTTTGGCCAGCGCCTTGGTGTCCCTCTGCGGCAGCAGGATGTGCAGCAGCAGCTCCAGCAGCTCATAATCGGCCAATGCGTCGCCACCCACCGCAGTGAAACGGTCGCGCGCACGTTCGCGATGCCCCAGATAATGTGGCCTGAACGCCTCGGACATGCCGTTGTCCTTGGGTCCTGTCACGGGCGCGCTGCCATGGGGTTGAAGAGGCCCGCGGGCGATGCGGTGAAAATCTCGCATCCCGTTTCGGTGATGCCGATGGAATGCTCGCATTGCGCCGAAAGTGTCCGGTCGCGGGTCACTGCCGTCCATCCATCGGAAAGGATTTTCACATGCGGCCGTCCCAGATTTATCATCGGCTCGATGGTGAAAATCATCCCCGGCCGCAATTCCGGACCGGCCCCGGGCGTGCCGAAATGGAGAATATTGGGCTCGTCATGAAATAGCTTGCCCAGCCCATGGCCAACAAAGTCGCGCACCACGCTCATGCGTTCGCCCTCGGCGATGGCCTGGATGGCGGCGCCGATATCACCGGTCGTATTCCCCGGCTTGGCTGCGGCAATGCCCGCCTCGAGCCCCGCATAGGTCACTTCGATCAGCCGCTCCGCCTTGCGCGAAATTTCGCCCACCGGATACATGCGGCTCGAATCGCCGTGCCAGCCATCGACCACCAGCGTCAGATCGATATTGACAATATCGCCCTCGCGCAGCGGTCGTTCATCGGGAATGCCGTGACAGACGACATGGTTGATCGAGGTGCAGACCGAATGGCGATAGCCCTTGTAGAAGATCGTCGCCGGCACCGCGCCATTGTCGCGGGCGAATTCATAGGCAACCTTGTCCAGCGTTGCGGTGGAAACACCGGCCTCCACATATTCGGTCAGAATATCGAGCGCCCTGGCGGTCAGTTGCCCGGCCTTGCGCATCCCCGCAAATCCCTCCTCACCATGCAGCGGAATAACGCCGGACGCGCGGCGGGCTTTGGCGGGGGCGTCGATATAGGTAATCATGCGTGGTCTCCTTGCACCAAATTAGGGGCACTGACGCCCGATTGGAAGACGGTGCGCGCGGCGAACCACCTGTGATTCCGGTCCTTTTACCGCTTTTGCGGGTAAAAATACCGATACCGCTCTTCCTTGGGGGCGGAGAGTGCATTGCGTGGCCCGGCTCCCGCTTGACTTGTTCATCGTGGCAAGGGCATTCAGAAGTCCCCGGGAATA
>JAEYTY010000116.1 GCA_023433775.1 Pseudomonadota bacterium
TGCTCGAGGTCGATCCGGACAAGCGCCGCATCTCGCTGGGCCTCAAGCAGACCCTGCAGAACCCGTGGGAGAGCTTTGCCGACAAGTTCCCGATCGGTTCGACCATCGAAGGCGAAGTCAAGAACAAGACCGAATTCGGTCTGTTCATCGGCCTCGAGGGCGATGTGGACGGCATGGTTCACCTCTCCGACCTCGACTGGCAGAAGTCGGGCGAAGTTGCTCTGGAAGACTACAACCGCGGTGACATGGTTTCGGCCAAGGTCCTCGACGTTGACGTCGAAAAGGAACGCATCAGCCTGGGCATCAAGCAGCTGACTGCTGGTGAAGCCTCGTCCGCTGCCGCTGGTGGCGACAGTGGTGAAGCCGGTGGCCTGCGCAAGGGCGCCGTCGTCACCACCACCGTGACCGAAGTCAATGAAGGTGGCATCGAAGTCCGCCTGGCCGACAGCGACGTGACGGCCTTCATCCGTCGCGCCGACCTGGCCCGCGACCGCAACGACCAGCGCCCCGAGCGCTTCGCCAAGGGCGAAAAGGTTGATGCCCGCGTCACCCAGTATGACCGCAAGACCGGCCGTATCCAGCTTTCCATCAAGGCGCTCGAAATCGCCGAGGAAAAGGAAGCCGTGGCCAATTACGGTTCGTCCGATTCGGGCGCTTCGCTTGGCGACATCCTGGGCGCTGCCCTCAAGGGTCGCGAAGAGAAGTAAGCCTTTCGGCATGACAAGCCTTCGACCCGCGCCATTGGCGCGGGTCGTTTTGTTTGGGGGATCCGTGTTCCATGAGCAAATTTGACTGGCGCACCCTCCGGGCGGACGATCTGCCCGAGGTCGAAGCCATTGCCGCCCAGGTTCATCCGGACTTTCCCGAGGACGGCGCAGTATTTGCCGAGCGCCTGCGCCTCGCGCCCGATGGCGTGCACCTGCTCGAAATTGCTGGTGCGCCGGCGGGTTATTTCATCACCCATCCCTGGCGCTATGGAAAATTGCCGGCGCTCAATGCGCTGCTCGGCGCCATCCCGCCCGATGCCGACACCTGGTATCTGCATGATCTGGCGCTGCTTCCCGCAGCCCGGGGCACCGGCGCAGCGGGCGCCATCGTCGCGTCCGTGCTGGCCCATGCGCGGCAAAAGGGCTTTGCGATTGCAAGCCTTGTGGCCGTCAACGGTTCGGTGCCCTTCTGGCAGCGGCAGGGCTTTATTGTGAACGAGGACCCTGCACTCCGCGAAAAGCTCGCAACATATGAAGATGCGGCGCGTTTCATGGTCCATAGGCTGGGCTGAGCGCCAAGGGGAAAGCCCTGTTCTGCTTGACGATTTGATTGGCCTTTGGCAGGTTGGAAATGACCCCTTGGAAAGGGGCAACGGCTGGGAGACCGGAGCCTTTCATGATCAAGTCCGAACTCGTTGAGAAGCTCGCCGCGGAAAATCCGCACCTGTTCCAGCGTGACATCGAAAACATCGTCAACGCTATCCTTGATGAAGTCGGCGACGCCATGGCGCGCGGCGACCGGGTCGAACTGCGCGGCTTTGGCGCGTTTTCGGTCAAGAACCGCCCCGCCCGCGTCGGCCGCAATCCGCGCACCGGCGAACAGGTCGATGTTGGCGAAAAATTCGTGCCCCAGTTCAAGGCCGGCAAGGAAATCCGCGAGCGGCTCAACCGCACGTAACTCCTGCCGCCATAACAGCTGAGCATTGCGCTCCATTGGAAGACCCGCATGGTCAACAAAATCGTCGGCTGGCTGGTTCTCGTGCCCCTTTGCGGGCTGCTGGTCATTTTTGCCCTGGCCAACCGGCAATTGGTGGCAGTCAATCTCAATCCATTTATGGCCCCGGCACAGGCGGATGCGGCCGGCTACGGCATTCCGCTCTTCGTCGTGCTCTATGTGGTGCTGCTGATCGGCGTCCTTCTGGGCGGCACGGCAACCTGGTTTGCGCAGGGGCGGCATCGCCGCCGCGAGCGGCACTGGCGGCGCGAGGCGCAAATGCTCAGCAATGAGCTCGAAGCGCAGCGGCGCAACGGCCAGAATGCCGCTACAGGCCTCAGCGAGGTCGATGACATGCTGGAGCTGCGCTGATGGGCGACGCAGTCCGGCCTTCCTATAACTTCCCGTCCCATTGAGCCAAACGCCAAAAAATGGCCGAACCCGTTATCGTCAAAATCTGCGGCATCAAGACTTATGACATGCTCGACGCGGCCATTGAGGCCGGCGCCGACATGGTTGGCTTCGTGCATTTTGTGCGCTCGCCCAGGCATGTTTCCATCGATGAACTGGGCGGGCTGATCTCGGCCGCGCGGGGCAGGGTGGAAAGCTGCGTGCTGCTGGTCAATCCTGACAATAGCTGCGTGGCCGAAGTGGCCGCCTTCGGGCCGGACTTCATCCAGTTGCACGGCCCCGAAACGCCGCATCGCGTTGAAGCCATCCGCGCCGAGGCGGGCGTCGAGATCATGAAGGCCCTGCCTATCGGTTCGGCTGAGGATGTCGCCCACATTGCCGATTTTGTCGAGATTGCCGACCGCATCCTGCTCGATGCCAAGCCGCCCAAGGGCGCCGACCGGCCCGGTGGCTTGGGCGAAAGCTTTGACTGGACGCTGCTCAAGGCGCTTGACCCATCCGTGCCCTTCATGCTTTCGGGAGGGCTGACACCGGACAATGTCGCCCAGGCCATAAAGGCGGTGCAGCCATTTGGCGTCGATGTGTCCTCCGGCGTGGAAAGCGCGCCGGGCGTCAAAAACAAAAAGCTGATCGAGGCGTTCATCCGAAACGCCCGGGCGGCCGTATAAAGCGCGCAAGCCGGGTTGGTCTCGGCCGAGCCGAGAGGACGACATGGACGGCATCAATTCCCTGCGCAATGGCCCTGACGACCAGGGC
Source organism: Pseudomonadota bacterium (assembly GCA_023433775.1). GTDB lineage: Bacteria > Pseudomonadota > Alphaproteobacteria > Rhizobiales > Devosiaceae > Devosia. The sequence continues at coordinate 2,869 of JAEYTY010000116.1, forward strand.
CGCTTCGGGCTCTATGGCGGGCGCTTCGTCGCCGAAACCCTGATGCCGCTGATCCTCGATCTTGAGGCGCATTACCGCGCCGCCAAGACCGATCCGGCCTATCAGGCCGAGCTCAAAAATCTGGCGATCCATTATACGGGTCGCCCCAGCCCGCTCTATTTTGCCGAGCGGCTGACCGAGCATCTGGGTGGCGCCAAGGTCTGGCTCAAGCGCGAAGAGCTGAACCACACCGGCTCGCACAAGATCAACAATTGCCTCGGGCAGATCCTGCTCGCCAAGCGCATGGGAAAGACCCGCGTCATCGCCGAAACCGGCGCCGGCCAGCATGGCGTGGCGACGGCAACGGTCTGCGCCAAGTTCGACCTGCCCTGCACCATCTTCATGGGCGCCACCGACGTTGAGCGGCAGATGCCCAATGTGCTGCGCATGAAAATGTTGGGCGCCGAAGTGCGCCCTGTAACGGCCGGCGCCGGTACGCTCAAGGACGCCATGAACGAGGCGCTGCGCGACTGGGTCACCAATGTGGATTCGACCTATTACCTGATCGGCACGGCGGCTGGCCCGCATCCCTATCCGGAAATGGTGCGTGACTTTCAGTCGGTCATCGGCACCGAACTGCGGGAGCAGTTCCTCGCTTCGGAGGGCAAATTACCGGACGCCGTTGTCGCCTGTGTCGGCGGCGGCTCCAATGCCATCGGCACCTTCCATGCTTTCCTCGACGACCCTGACGTCAAGATCTACGGCGCCGAGGCCGGGGGCCATGGCATTGAGGTCGAGAACGGCCATGCCGCTTCCATGACCGGCGGTCGCCCCGGCGTGCTGCATGGCAACCGCACCTATCTGCTGCAGGATGATGACGGGCAGATCCTCGAAGGCCATTCGATTTCGGCAGGCCTCGATTATCCCGGCGTCGGCCCGGAACACTCCTTCCTTCATGACACCAAGCGCGTCACCTATGCGCCGATCACCGACAATGAGGCGCTGGAAGCCTTTCAGCTCTGCACAAAACTCGAAGGCATAATCCCGGCGCTCGAAAGCGCCCATGGCCTGGCGCAGGTGATGAAACTGGCCCCGACAATGGGCAAGGATCAGTCCATCGTCCTCTGCCTTTCGGGCCGCGGCGACAAGGACGTCGAAAGCGTCGGCAAATATCTGGGGCTGCTGAAGTAATGACCACCCGTATCGACGCGCGTTTCGCCGAACTCAAAGCCGCCAATCGCCCGGCACTGGTCACCTTCGTCATGGCCGGCGATCCGGATTTGGCGACGGGGCAGGCCATTCTCAATGCCCTGCCACAGGCCGGCGCCGATATCATCGAACTCGGAATGCCCTTTTCCGATCCCATGGCCGATGGCGTTGCCATTCAATTGGCCGGGCAGCGGGCCCTGGCTTCGGGCCAGACGCTGCGCGGCGTTCTCGGCATGGTCGAGGAATTCCGCCGCAAGGACGAGACGACACCGATCGTGCTGATGGGCTATTACAACCCCATCTATATTTTCGGCGTCGACACCTTCCTTGCTGCGGCCAAAGAGGCCGGTGTGGACGGGCTGATCGTTGTCGATCTGCCACCCGAGGAAGACGACGAATTGTGCCTGCCCGCGCTCAAGGCCGGGATCAATTTCATCCGCCTCACCACCCCGACTACCGACGACAAGCGCCTGCCGGCCGTGCTGAAAAACACGTCCGGCTTTGTCTATTATGTCTCGATGACCGGCATTACCGGCGCCGCCATCAAGTCGCGCGCTGCGGTGGGCGATGCGGTGGAGCGGATCAAGTCGCATACCGACCTGCCGGTGGCCGTGGGCTTCGGCATCAAGACCGCCGAAGATGCCCGCGAAATCGGCCGCCATGCCGATGGCGTGGTGGTGGGTTCTGTGCTGGTCGAAGCGGTGCGCAACGGGCTGGTCGATGGCAAGGGGTCCGACAAGACCGTGGCCGCCGTGCGCGATCTGGTCGCTGATCTCGCCGCGGGCGTCAAACAGGCGCGAGGTTAACCAAAAGGGTTACCTGTCCACAGGCGCCGGCGCGGATCGCTTTTCTGCCGCTGCCGGGCCTGATAAGATTTGCCACAATTGAAGACTAGGTGATCGTCAACGATCATCGCGAAAGGCCGCGCCATGAACTGGATCGACAATTTCGTCCGCCCCAAAATTCGCTCGCTGCTGACCAACAAGCGCGAAACCCCGGAGAATCTCTGGGTCAAGGACCCGGAATCGGGCGAGATGGTGTTTTACCGCGATCTCGAAGCCAATCAGTGGGTGGTGCCCAATTCGGGCTATCACATGAAGATCAAGCCGGCTGACCGGTTGGCGACCTTTCTCGATGATGGCGAGTTCCAGCTGGTGCCCGTCCCGACCGTGCCGGTCGATCCGCTGAAGTTCCGCGACCAGAAGCGCTATGTCGACCGCCTCAAGGAAAGCCGCGCCAAGACCGGCTATGAAGACAGCGTCATTGTCGCCACCGGCAATCTCTATGCCCGCCCGGTGACCGTCGCCATTCAGGATTTCGATTTCATGGGCGGCTCGCTCGGCATGGCGGCCGGGCAGGGGATCATTACCGGCCTTGAAACTGCCGCGCGTCTCAAGACGCCGTTTGTGCTGTTCGTGTCTTCGGGCGGCGCCCGTATGCAGGAAGGCGTGCTGAGCCTGATGCAGATGCCGCGCACCACCGTGGCCGTGCTGCGCCTGCGCGAGGCTGGCCTTCCCTTCTTTGTGGTGCTGACCAACCCGACCACCGGCGGCGTTACTGCCTCCTATGCCATGATCGGCGATGTGCATCTGGCTGAGCCCGGCGCTCTCATCGGTTTTGCCGGCCAGCGCGTCATCGAGCAGACCATCCGTGAAAAGCTGCCCAAGGGTTTCCAGCGCTCGGAATATCTCTACCAGCACGGCATGGTGGATATGGTGGTGCACCGCCACAATCTGCGCTCCACCATCGGCTCGCTTGCCGGCATCCTGACCCGTGCTCCGGCCAATGACGAGATCGCCGCCAGCGCCGGCAAGCCGGGCAATGCCCAGGCAAGCCTGCGCGAAGCAGCGCTTGCTGCCGAGGGCGACGATGACCTGAGCCCGCCCGCTATGGCGGCCCACGCCGAATAGGGCTTTACGCAGACTTAACGCAGACCCCTTAGCGTCTCCGGCCAGGATGTGAGTCGAATTTTCGACCAATCCTGGCTGAGCCGTATTTGAGGGGTCCACCATGCGCCGTTTTTCGCTTCCCATCGCCCGCAAGCTACCTCTGGCCTTGCTGGGGTCGGCGCTGCTGGTGAGTCTCGGCGTCGGCATCGCCAGTTATCTCATCGGCTCGGAGGCGCTGCGCAGTGCGGCCGAGAACAAGCTGCTAACGCTCGCCAGTGAACGTGCCGCGGCGGTTTCCACCTATCTCAATGCCGTCGAGGACGATCTTGTCGCCACCTCGCGCTCGGAAGCGACTGTGCAGGCGCTGCGCGATTTTGGTGGCGCCTGGCTCGGGTTCAAGGTCGACCCGACCGCCGAAGTGCGCAAGCTCTTCGTCGATGACAATCCCAACAAGGACGATCTGGCGGCGCTCGAAACGCTGGGCACCACCGGCACCTATGACGTCACACATACCCGCTTCCACAAGGGCTATCGCACCCAGATTGCTGCGCGCGGCTATCGCGATCTCTACCTCTTCGACACCAAGGGGTTCCTGGTCTATTCGGTGAACAAGGGCGACGATTTCGGCACCAGCTTTGCCGAAGGCGGGCCGCTGGCCGATACCAGCCTCGGCCGGGTGTTCCGCGAGGCAGCGGCCATCACCAATCCCGACGACATCGCCTTCAGCGACTTTGCACCCTATTCCGTGGCAGGCGACCTGCCGGCAAGCTTCTTTGCCAAGCCAGTCTTTAATGCCCAGGCCCGCATGGTTGGCGTGCTGGCCATCCAGCTGCCTTCCGAGCGCCTCGATGCCGTCATCGGCAGCCGCACCGGACTGGGCGAAACCGGCGAGGTGATCGTCGTCGGTCCCGATGGCCTGCTGCGCTCCGATTCCATTTTCACCGAAGGCAATGACGCGCTCTCGACCGGCTTTGCCGCCCCGGTTCTCGAAACCGCACTGGGCGGTACCGCCGTCAATGGCGAAACCAGCGACTATCGCGCCACAAACATGCTGGTGGCTGCCGCGCCGATTGCCACCAAGGGTCAGAACTGGGCGGCCGTCGCCGTCATGGCGACCGACGAAGTTCTCGCCCCGGTGACCAATATGCGCAACATGATGCTGCTGGTCGGCGCCGGCCTGCTTGCCGTCGTTGCCGCAGGCGGCCTGCTCTTCTCGCGCACCATCACGCGGCCCATCACAAGGCTGACCGACACCATGCAGACTGTGGCCGAAGGCAATTTCGACATCGATGTGCCCGGTGGCCAGCGCGCGGACGAGCTGGGCGCCATGGCGCGCGCCGTGGAGGTCTTCCGTGAAAACGGCCGCCGCGTGAACCAGATGACCGAGGCCGAAGCCGCACAGGCCCTTGCCAATCAGGAAGAGCGCGCGCGGATGATGGTGACCCTGCAGCGCGCCTTTGGCGACGTGGTCGACGCCGCCATTGCCGGCGATTTCAGCCGCCGGGTCGATGCCAGTTTCCCCGACGCCGAACTCAATGCGCTCGCCAATTCGGTCAATAGTCTCGTTGAAACCGTCGAGCGGGGTCTTGATGAAACCGGCAGCGTGCTGTCCGCACTGGCCGAAGCGGACCTCACCCAGCGCATGATGGGCGATTATCAGGGCGCCTTTGCGCGGCTCAAGGCCGATACCAACAAGGTGGCCGAGAAGCTGGGCAGCATTGTCAGCGACCTGCGCTCGACATCGGGCACGCTCAAGACCGCGACCAGCGAAATCCTTTCGGGCGCTAACGACCTCAGCGAGCGCACGACGCGTCAGGCTGCGACCATCGAGGAAACCTCGGCGGCCATGGAGCAATTGGCCTCCACGGTGCTCAGCAATGCCGGCAAGGCCGAAGAGGCGAGCAAGCAGGCGCGCGTCGTCTCCCAAAATGCCGAAGCCAGCGGGCAGGTGATGAGCGAGGCCACAGAGGCGATGGATCGCATCACCGCCTCCTCGGCAAAGATCTCCAATATTATCGGCATGATCGACGACATTGCCTTCCAGACCAACCTTCTGGCGCTCAACGCCTCGGTGGAAGCCGCCCGCGCCGGTGAAGCGGGCAAGGGCTTTGCCGTGGTCGCCGTCGAAGTGCGCCGCCTGGCGCAAAGCGCGGCTTCTGCCTCGTCCGACGTGAAGGGGCTGATCGAGCAGAGCGCCACCGAAGTGTCTGGCGGCAGCAAGCTGGTGTCCAATGCGGCAGACAAGCTGGCCAATATGCTCGACGCTATCCGCGAAAATACCGCATCGCTCGAAACCATCGCCAGCGACAGCCGCGAACAGGCCTCGGCCATTCGCGAGGTCAATGACGCCATCCGCCAGATGGACGAAATGACCCAGCACAATGCGGCGCTGGTTGAGGAAATGAACGCCGCCATCGAGCAGACCGAGGCGCAGGCGACAAATCTCGACAACATCGTTGATATCTTCGCCGTGGACAATGCGCCGCGCAAAGCCGTCGCGCCCACGCCACAGGACGCCCCGGCGCCCGGCGGGGTTCGCGGCATTCAGGAAAAGCTCAAGGCCGTGGCCGGGACCTATCTCAAGCGCGGCAATAGCGCTGCCGCGGTGAAAGAGGACTGGTCCGAGTTCTGATCGGGCCCCTTCCGTCTGGACAAGACCGGGTCAGCCCGGTCTTATCCCGGCATGGAAAACCCGGGCCGATTCCCTGACGTCATGCTGCTGGCAGCCGGCCTTGGCACGCGCCTCCGCCCGCTGACCGATAATATCCCAAAGCCGCTGGTTCCCGTGACCGGCGTGCCGCTGATCGAGCGGATCATGGCCAATGCGCGGGCCGAAGGCGCCAGGCGGTTCGTCGCCAATGCCCATTACCGCGCCGACCAATTGCTGGCCCATTTCGGCGGCCTGCTGAAAATCAGCCGCGAGGAAGAGCTGCTCGATACCGGCGGCGGGGTGCGCCACGCCCTGCCCATGCTGGCGAGCGACCCGTTCTTCGTGATGAATACCGATGCCTTCTGGCCAGAAGGCACAGACCAGCCATTGGCGCGAATGCAGGCGCGTTATGCGGGGCAAGACAACATCGTGCTGCTCTGCGTGCAGCCGTCACGCGCCACCGGCTTTGCCCGCAGCCACGATTTCTGCCTCGATCCCAGCGGCACTGTCACCCGCGATTATGGCGCTCCGGTCATTTATGCCGGGGTGGCGCTGATGGGCCGTTCGCTCTTTGCCGATGCGCCCGACGGGGCCTTTTCGCTCAACCTGCTGTTCGAGGCGGCGCTGGAGCGCGAGACGCTGTTTGGCGTCGTGCTCGACGCGCCTTGGTATCATGTCGGTGATCCGGCGGCCTTGGCCGAGACCGAACGGCAATTGGCGTCATGACGCTGTTTTCCATCGCCCCTCATGCACCATTCCTGCCATGCCTTGCTGGCGCGGTGATGGACGGACGCCTCTTGGGCAATTGGGACCGCAGCGGGCCGTTTTGGCTGAGCGATGTCACCATCATCGTGCCCACCCAGCGCGCAAGGCTGGCGCTGGCCGATGCCTTTGCCGCCCACCCCGATCACAGGGGTCTCCTGCCCGATATCCGTACCTTTGGTGGTGAGGAACCCGACGAGGAGCCCTTCTTGCCACCCTTTGAGGCGCCGCCCTTGCCCAAGGCAACGAGCGGCCTTCATCGTCGGCTGGTGCTGTCGAGGCTGGTGGCGGGCTGGGCCAAAAGCCCCGCAGGGCGGCAGGCCTTTTCAACCCCGCCCACCGCCGCCGAAATTTTTTCCATGGCGGAATCGCTCGGCATTCTGATCGACGACCTGACCATTGAAGAGCGCAGCGCCGCCGACATTCGGGCGCTGGAAGCGGAAATGGCGCAGGAATTGGGCACCTATTGGCAGCAGACGCTGACCTTTCTCGATATCGCGCTCACCGCCTGGCCACAGGTGTTGGCGTCGCTCGGCCTTGCTGATCCGGCAAGCCTGCGCGGGGCACGGCTCGACCGGCAGGCAATCGCAGCCGCCCATATCTATGCCGACCGCCCCGTGATCGCGGCTGGCTCCACCGGCTCCATTCCGGCCACGGCGCGGTTGCTGGCCGCCATTGCCGCTCTGCCGCGCGGGGCGCTGGTCCTGCCCGGCCTCGACACGGATATGAGCCCGGAAACTCACGCGGCGCTGCTCGATACGCGGCAAAATCCTCACAGCCATCCGCAGTATGGGCTGGCTCATCTGTTGCGTACGCTTGGGGCCACGCCGCAGTCGGTGATCGAGCTCGCCCCAGAGACACACCCGCGCACGGCGTTGCTCCACCGCGCTTTGGCGCTGACCGAGGAGACCGCGCTCTGGTCGCAACAGCGTCCGGACGCGACAATGCTGGATGTGGCGCTGGCTGGCGTCAGCATCATCCGGGCGCGCAATGAGGACGAACAGGGTCGCGCCATCGCGCTGGCGGCGCGTGCGGTCCTTGAGGCAGGCAAGAGCGTCGGCATCGTGACGCCCGACCGCAACCTCGCCCGTCGCATCGCCGCCGAACTGGCGCGGTTCGAGATTTTTGTCGACGACGCCGCCGGAACGCCGCTGTTTCATTCGCCCGCCGGACGGCTGGCGCGGCAGGTACTCAATCTGGTGGTGGGTCGCTGCGCGGCCATCGACCTCATCGCCCTGCTGCGCAATCGCGCCTTTCTTCTGGGGCGCACGCGGGCCGAAATCAGCGAACTGGCCGACCTGATCGAGCTGGGGTTGCTGCGCGGCCAGCGGCCTGCCCCGGGAATCGAAGGACTGCGGCTGGCGCTGGCAGCCCATCATGCGGGCACGGGCGGCCGCGCGGCGCGGAAGCTTTCGCCCGAACAGGGCGCCGTTATTTCAGCGCTGCTGGACGATATCGAAAAAGCCATCGAGACGCTGACCGCGCTGGTCGACAAGGCCGAAATCGACGCCGGCCATCTCGCTGAAGCGCTGGGGCAGAGCGTCACCTTGCTCAGCGCAGGCGCCTCGCCGCGCGGCGGCGAGGAGATGGCGAAATGGGCCGCTGAAATGACGGCGCTCAGGGGCGAGGGCCACCAATTTACCCCCATCGCGCTCGATGGTGTGCTGGCCAGCCTGATGACCGGCTTTGAGGTGCGCAACCATATCGAGCGGCGGCAGGACATTGCCATCTGGGGCCAGCTTGAGGCCCGTCTGATGGCGCCGGACCTGATGATCCTCGGCGCCCTCAACGAGGAAAAATGGCCCGGTGCGGCTGATCCCGGTCCCTGGCTCAGCCGCAAAATGCGGCTCGATGCCGGGCTGGAGCCGCCGGAGCGGATGCAGGGCCTTGCCGCGCATGACTTTGCCCAGGCCATGGGCAATGCCGAGGTGATCGTCGCCTATGCCGACCGGATCGGGTCGAGCCCGGCCCTGCCCTCGCGGCTGGTGCAAAGGCTCGACGCCTTTGCCGGCGAACGTGCAGCCAAGATGCTGCGCGCGCGTGGACAAGTTTGGCTCGACACGGCGCGCAATCTCGATGCCGTAGCGGTGCAGACGCCCGCGACACGCCCCGCGCCCAACCCGGAAATTGATAAGCGCCCGCGCCAGCTGACGGTCACCGAGGTCGAAACGCTGATGCGCTCGCCCTATGATCTCTATGCCAAATATACGCTTGGCCTGCGCCCGCTTGATCCACTGGGTGAGGACCCCGATGCGCGTGAGCGCGGCACCATTATCCACGCCATTTTCGCGCGTTTCGTGAATGAAAAGCACGATGTGCAAGCCCCCGATGCGCTCGACAAGCTGCTGGCCATCGCCGCCGAGGAATTTGCCGGGCTCGAATCCATCGGCGAGCGCCGCGATATCTGGCTGCGCCGGTTTTCGACGGCGGCGGCGCAATTCCTCGATTTCGAGCGCGCCCGGGCGCCCATGGTCCGCCGGCGCCATGCCGAAATTGACGGCACCTGGGTTCTGCCCATGGCCCAGAACATCACCATCAGGGGCCGCGCCGACCGGGTGGATGAACTCGTTGATGGCACGCTGGAAATTCTTGATTTCAAGACCGGTTCGCCCCCGAGCCCGGCCAGCATGAAGGGCTTTGAAGCGCCGCAATTGCCGGTCGAAGCGCTGATGGCGAAAGCCAATGCGCTTGAGGGGGTCGCCCCGGCAGAAACCAGTGCGCTCACCTATGTGAAGATTGGCCTTGGCCCCGAAGCCTTCACGCCCAGCGCCTTCAAACTGCCTGAAGGCATGAGTGTGATGGACATGGCCGAGGAAGTCGGACACCGGCTGAATGGCCATATAGACCTCTTCCTGCTGCGCCAGACCCCGATGCCGTCGCGGCTGCTGCCACTCAAAAGTCAGCGTTTTTCAGGGGCTTACGACCATCTGGCGCGCGTTGCCGAATGGACGGCAGTCGAAGGCGGGGAGGATGAGGCGTGAGCGATCGCGGCGAACTCCGGATCCCGTTCGACACCAGCGCGGCGCAGGCCCAGGCCAGCGATCCGGCGCGGTCGATCTGGGTGGAGGCCAATGCCGGGTCGGGCAAGACCTTTGTGCTGACCCGCCGCGTGCTGCGTCTGCTGCTGGCCGGGGTGCAGCCGCAATCGATCCTCTGCCTCACCTATACCAAGGCGGCGGCGGCCGAAATGCGGCGTCGCGTGGGGGATGAGCTGGCAAAATGGGCGGTGGCCGACGCTAATGTTCTGAGCGCGGAACTGGAGAAGCTGACGGGCCATCCGCCATCGGAAAGCCTGCTCAAGACCGCGCGGACGCTGTTTGCCCAGGCGCTGGAAACCCCTGGTGGGCTTAGGATTTTGACGATCCATGCCTTTTGCGAAGCGGTGCTGCATCGCTTTCCCATCGAGGCGGGGGTGCCGTTTGATTTTGCGGTGATTGAAGATGATCAGCGGGCCAATATGGTGCTGGCGGCACGCGAGGCGGTGATCGTCGAAGGCCTGCGCGGCGGCGTAAATAGCGATGCCGTCGAGATTTTATTCGGACTTTTGAGCGATCACACCATTGCCGAGGCCATCGATGCGGCGCTGGCGGAGGGGCCGCGGCTTGATCCGGTATTGGCGGATCTGGCGGGCGCCAAGGCGCGGCTGCGGGCGCTGGTGGGCCATAGCGGCGCGTCCGCAAATGATATCGCACAGCGCATGATTGCTAACAGACTGTTAACCCCGAATGTGACGCGGGAGCTCATCGCGTGCCTCAAGGGTGACCCTGCGGGCAACACACGCTGCGCCGACCTGCTGGCGCGGCTCGATGCCGACAATCCGACGGCCGGGGGATGGCGCGCCGCCTTTTTTACCGGTGAGGGAAAACCGCGTGCGCGGCTGATGGTCAAAAAAGAGGTCGAAACTTATCCCCACCTCCATGACCTGCTTTTGGCCGAACAGGAACGGCTGATCGCGCTCGACAGGGAAATGATTGCGGCGCTGCTGGTGGAGCGCAGCGAGGCGGTGCTCGACGTCGTTGCCGCCATCGAGGCGCGCTATGCCAATGAGAAGCGGCGCCATTCGCTGCTCGACTTTGATGACCTCATTGAAAAGCTCGGCGACCTGCTCTCCGACGATGCGCTTGGGCCATGGGTGCAATATAAGCTCGATGCCGGGATCGACCATATTCTGGTCGATGAAAGCCAGGACACCAATGAGCGCCAATGGCTGGTGGTGAAGGCGCTGGCGGGCGAGTTCTTTGCCGGCGAGGGTGCGGTGCAGCGGCCGCGTTCGGTGTTTGCCGTGGGCGACCAGAAACAGTCGATCTATTCCTTCCAGGGCGCCCAGCCGGTGCTGTTCGGCGAAACCGGGCGCGACTTTGCGCGGCGCGCGCGGGAAGCGGGTGGCAATTTCAACAGCGTCAGCCTCCACACCAGTTTCCGCACGCTGGGCGGCATTCTCAATGCCGTCGACAAGGTCTGCGACCGGCCCGATATTCAGG
>JAEYTY010000138.1 GCA_023433775.1 Pseudomonadota bacterium
CCATGACCCGGCTGTCGCGATTGCTGGAGAAACAGCCCGCGCTATCCGTGCAGGTACAAGAAGACACCAGCGCCAACCTGCTGACGCTCATAGATGACGGCCGGCTCGACATAGCCGTGTGCCGCACCAGTATCAGCCACCGGCCCGAAACGTACCGCACGATAAAGGTGAAGGACGAACAGCTCTCCGTCGTGGTGAACGTCGACCATCCCTGCGCAGACCTGAATACCGTGACTTTGGAAGACCTGGCGGAATTTCCATGGGTCGTCTGCTCGGCCAACATGCCCATGCGCCGCCATCTTGAGCGCGAATTCCATGAGCATGGATTGCAGTTTCCGCTCAACCTCGTTGAAACCACCTCGGCCTTCGCCACCATTTCACTGATGCAGAACAGCCCGCGCATGGTGGCACTGCTCTCGACGGATGTCGGTCACTTCTTCATGCGCTCAAAGATGATCAAGGTCCTTCCCATCGAGTTGCGCACAAGGACAGAGCCCTATTTTCTCGTTTCCAGAGGCGACCGGTCCTATTCGCCCGCCATGCAGATGTTTGTGGATGAGTTTGTGAATGCCGAAAGCGACACAGCCCTGCAGGCGGCAGAGTGAATTCCCGCACATGATAATCGCTGTCGTCACCGCCTGCCTTAGTGAACCGCAAAAGCCGCTTGGAGGTGGCATATGACTTCGGGCCTGAGTTTTGGAACCAGCGGACTGCGCGGCCTGGCTGCTGAGCTGATTGGCCCCGAGGCGCGCCGTTATGTCAGGGCCTTTCTGCAGGGTCTGGTCGAGCGGGGCGAGGCGGCGCAGGCGCTTTATCTGGGATGCGACTTTCGCGACAGCAGCCCTCAGATCATCCGCGATTGCGCAGCGGCGGCAGCGGAATTTGGGGTAAAGGCCGTTTTCTGTGGCACCATCCCGACGCCCGCCCTGGCTGCCCATGCCATGGCCGCCGGCGCGCCCAGTATCATGGTAACGGGCAGCCATATTCCGCAGGACCGCAATGGCCTGAAATTCTACACGCCCCATGGCGAGATAAGTAAAGCTGACGAGGCAGCCATCGTGAAGGCGCTGGCGCCGGCCACGCCTGGCGACTATGCCGCGCCAATGGCGGACGAAGCCGAGGCCGCCCGACAGCGATATCGCGCGCGCTATGCGGAATTCCTGTCGCCCGGCGCATTGGCGGGAAAGCGGATCGGCGTTTTTGAACATTCGAGCGTTGCACGCGATCTTCTGGCCGAAATCCTACGATTTTTTGGGGCAGACGTTGTGCCCCTGGGCAGGGTCAACGGCTTTGTCGCGGTGGACACCGAAGCCTTCGGCGACCCCATATTCGCGCCGCTTGCAGAATGGGTTCGCGACCACCAGCTCGACGCTGTCGTATCGACCGATGGCGACGCCGATCGCCCGCTTCTGATGGACAATGAGGGCCACTTTGTCCGCGGCGACGTTCTCGGTTTGCTGACGGCAAGGTTCATCGAGGCGGACAGCGTGGTGACCCCCGTCACCTCGAATACTGCCATCGAAGCCACAGGCTATTTTTCCGAAGTTTTGCGGACACGGGTCGGATCGCCCTATGTGATTGAGGCAATGGAGGGGCTGGTCGAACATGAGGGCCAGCGCGTGATCGGCTTTGAAGCCAATGGCGGCACCCTGCTCGGCAGTGATCTCTCCGGGTCCACGACGCTCGGCCGCCTCATGACGCGGGATGCCGTCCTGCCCTTGCTTGGCGCACTTGGATTGGCCTCGCGGCACGGCATGTCTATATCGGACCTCGTGGCGAACCTGCCCCTGCGGGCAGCCATGAGCAATCGCCTGGAAAATGTCCCCCAAGAGGCCAGCCGCGCATTCCTCGCCCGCCTCGGCACGACAGAAAGCGCTGCCGAATTTTTCGCGCCACGTAAAATCATCCGCTCGGCCGCTATCGATGGGCTACAATTTTGGCTCGAAGACGGCTCCATGATCCACTACCGCGCGTCCGGCAACGCACCGGAGCTGCGGTGTTATGTCGAGGCGGATAGTCGGGAGCAGGCTGAGCGCGCGCTGGAGTGGGGCCTGGCGGCGGCCGGCGAAATTATAGGTCGCTAGAAACGCAGGGGATCGATCAGGGTGATTGCCGCTGGTTCGCGTTCAAGAGCCAAGGAACGCGACGGCCACGTTTCCCAAGCCATGGACCCGGCCCTCCAGATGCGCCTTCGGCGGGGCGAAGAACATGCCGGTGCATGACCCAGTTGTGATGATTTGCCCTTTTCTCAAAGTCTGACCGCGCCCTTGGCAGTGCTTTGCCAGCCAAACCAGCAGCCGCTCCAGATCTTTGGCAGGATTCCCACCCCTGGTGTCCGCAACCACCTGTCCATCCAGAACGAGTTGAACCTCGAGCGTCGATAAAACCATGATCTTTGATGGCATCTGCCGGGGAGTGCCGAGAACCACCGCGCCATGGCTTTGGAGATCGGCAAGTTTCGCGAGCGCCGGAGCGTGTCGCCAATCAGCAAGACGGGTCTCGACGATCTCGATGACCGGCAATACGGCGTCAAAAGCCGACCAGATATCTGTCAGGTCGCCCCTCTCGGCGGGACCAATGTGCCGACCCAGGCGAAGAGCCAGTTCCACCTCGATCCCGCGCAATTGCCATGATGGGCCTTGCAGCACTGCGCCGGATTCAATCATGCCGATTAAGGGCAGGGGAGCGCAGATGGGTTCTTCGTCTGGTCCCTTTGCACCAACTTTCCAGCCCCCGATTGGACCAAGAGCGCCAATTGTTTCGTCCTGGATGCGGTAGGCCTCCGCCCTGCTGGCAGGAAAAACCTCGCTCGAAAAGACGCCTACGCCACTTCTGCGTGCATTGAGAAGATTCTGGGCCGCGGGGCTCAGTGGGGTATCGGGCTCTATCATTGCGATGTCTGGTCAGGACAGTGCTGCGCTGCCGGCTACCTCGCCCGCGGTGGCATTCCATACGCCGGCATGACCAGCAATATGGCGCACGATGTCTTCGAGGAATTTGAACCGCGCCGGTTGGCCGATCATCCAGGGGTGGATGTGCAGGCCGTAAACGCGGGTGGATGTTGCGCCATCCTCATGGAGCAGATCGAAGGCATCCTTGCAGGTCTGGGCATGATCCTCGCTGGTGAGTTTGCGATGGAGGAGCATTTCAACATCGTTCCATTCCAGCTGGTTGGGAACTGAAACCATCTTCGGACTGGTCGCGGTGGGATAAGGCTCCTCGTCATTGCCGTAGTCGCAGAGATATTGGATGCCCATCTCCGCAAGAATTTGCGGCAATTGGGTGGACTGGCCATAATCCTGCGACATCCATCCCCTGGGGCGCTGACCTGTGGCCTTCCCGATTGCATCCATGGAAGCGGCGACGATGCGGCGCTGTTCGGCTTCCGGCATGGCCGACGTGATCATACGGGAGGCATATTCCCCATGCGCCAGGAATTCGTATTTGCGCCTGTTCAACTGCTCGACAAGGTATGGATAGGCCGTGATGGCCGCGGTGTTTGCGGCCACATTGGCGCGCAAGCCATGATGATCGAGCAGGTCCAATATTCGGAAGATGCCGACGCGGTTGCCATACTCAAACGCAGCATTGGCGCGAAGGAACGGGGCATAGCGCGCCATGCCCTGCCTGTGGCGGCGGTCAAATATCGCATCCGCCGGGGGCATTGCTTCGAAACGTTCGAGATAGAGATAGATCACGAAGGCGATCCGGGCATCGCCCTTCGGCTTCCAGGGCTTGCGCCCGAGAAGCGACCAATGCGGATAAATGTCCTGATCCAGAATATGCGGCTTGCGCGGCTCCATCAGCGGACCTCCTCGAAGAAACCGGCTTCCCGCAATAGCGGTTCAAGAACGGGATAATGATGCTCGTAGTACCAGTCGGTAATCTGACTGCCCGTCGCGAACCACACATCGTCATGGGCTGCGACATGGGCCAGAACCTGATCGAGATATTTGACGCGATGCGGCTGACCCAGATTGAATGGATGGGTGGGAATGCAGGCGACACTGCCGCCTCTCACCTGGGCGTCCTTATGCATCTGGTCGAAAAAGGCGATGGTGTTTCGCGCCCAGGCTTCGACTTCAACATTGCCGCGAAAATACATGCCGTCATTGACGTCGAATGAGTATGGCAGGGCCAGCAATTGGCCTTTGGGCACACGCAGAGGCGTCGGATGATCGTCGAAACCGTAGTCGACATAGTATTTGAGGCCCAGTTCCGCACAGAGATCCTCGGTGTGTTCCGTCGAACTGCCATAGGGTGAAAAGAAGCCCTGCATGT
>JAEYTY010000157.1 GCA_023433775.1 Pseudomonadota bacterium
GAGCACCGGGTGTACCTCGACGCGCTGCCCGAGGGCACCCGCGGCACCGAGCCCGACTCCTTCCTCCGGGGCATGGCCACCGAGGTCGGCCCCAGGCTGGGCGTGGAAGCGGCCGTGGCCTTCGAACTGATTCCCTTCTGAGCGTCGTAGCTTCCTCCTCATGGAACTGCGGATCTTCACCGAGCCCCAGCAGGGCGCCACCTACGACGACCTCCTCGCCGTCGCGCTCGAGGCCGAGCGCCTCGGGTTCGGGGCGTTCTTCCGATCCGACCACTACCTGCACATGGGCGGGGAGCCCGGCCCCGGGCCCAGCGACGCCTGGACCACCCTCGCCGGACTGGCCCGCGACACGTCGACCATCCGGCTCGGCACCCTCGTCACCTCGGCCACCTTCCGCCACCCCGGGCCGCTGGCCGTGAGCGTGGCCAACGTCGACGCCATGAGCGGTGGTCGCGTGGAGCTCGGTCTCGGTGCGGGCTGGTACGCCGCCGAGCACGCCGCCTTCGGAGTCCCGTTCCCGTCGCTCGGCGAGCGGTTCGAGCGGCTGGAGGAGCAGTTCGAGGTGATCACCGGCCTGTGGGCCACCGGGCCCGGCGCCACCTACGAGTTCCACGGCAAGCACCACACCGTGGTCGGCGGAACCGGCCTGCCCAAGCCCGTCCAGTCGCCTCGTCCGCCGCTGATCGTGGGCGGGCTCGGTCCGAAGCGCACCCCAGCGCTGGCGGCCCGCTTCGCAGATGAGTACAACGTCCCGTTCGCCGATCCGGAGACCACCGGCGTCCAGTTCGACCGGGTGCGGGCGGCGTGCGAGGAAGCCGGTCGCGACCCTTCGTCGATCACGTTCTCCGCCGCCCAGGTGGTCTGCATCGGCGGCGACGAGGCGGAGATCGCCCGCCGGGCCGCGGTCATCGGCCGGGAGGTCGACGAGCTGCGCACCAACGGAGCCGCCGGATCACCGCAGGAGGCGATCGAGCGCATCCACCAGTTCGCAGAGCGGGGCGCGGCGCGGGTCTACCTGCAGGTGCTCGACCTGCAGGACCTCGATCACCTCCGGCTCATCGCCGCCGAGGTCATGCCCGAGGTGGCGTAGGACTCAGTCTTCCTCGGCTCGCAGCTCGGCGGCCTCGGTCTCGTCGATCTCGGGGTCCTGGTCAGCCCGCTCGCGGATGGCTTCCAGGAACCGGTGGATGGCCGGGATGGTCTGGAGCGTGCGCGGCGAGTCGAACAGCTCGAACGCGTGCTGGGCCCCGGGCAGTTCGGCGTAGGCCACCGGGTTCTTCGACTCCGCGCGCAGCATCGCCACGAACGCACGGGCCTGCTCGACCGGGACCAGCGTGTCGTTGGCGCCGTGGATCACGAAGAACGGCGGAGCATCGGGACCGACCCAGCTCATGGTCGACGCGTTGTGCCACACCTCGCGGTTGTCTTGCAGCTTCGACTTGAGCACGAGGCGGGCGAGCATGCCCTCCATGTCGGCTCGACCGGTGCCGTCACGGTTGGTCCAGTCGTAGACGCCGTAGATCGGCACGGCCGCCACCACCGAGGTGTCGACCTCCTCGAAGCCGGGCTGGAACTCGGGCTCGTTGGCGGTGAGCGCGGCGAGCGACGAGAGGTGACCGCCGGCCGAGCCGCCGGTGATGGCCACGAAGTCGGGATCGCCGCCGTAGGAGGCGATGTTCTCCTTCACCCAGCCGATGGCCCGCTTCACGTCGACGATGTGGTCGGGCCAGGTGGCGCGGGGGCTGAGGCGGTAGTTGATCGACACGCAGATCCAGCCCCGGTCGGCCATGTGGGCCATGAGCGGCATGGCCTGCTGCTCCTTGTTCCCGATGACCCAGGCGCCGCCGTGGACCTGGAGGAGAACGGGAGCCTTGGAGTCGGCGGGGAGGTCGTGGCGCTTCCAGACGTCGAGGGTGTTGCGACGGCCGGCGTCGCCGTAGCTGACGTCCATGGCGTCGGCCACCACGTAGCGCTTGCGGCGCGGGGTGATGGGCACGGCGATGCGGCGGCGATCGAGCCACATCGCTGGCCGGGGCTTCATGGGGTCGTGACCCGAGTCGAGCTCGTCGCCGAGCGCTTCGCGGAGCGCCTCGTCGAAGATCTCGCCCGCCGGCAGCGCGTCCTTCCAGATCTTCACCAGGCCCGCCCACGACGCCGCCGACAGACCGAGTGCCGCGAGACCCGCCGGGGTGCGGAGCGCGCCCTTGCGGACGAAGCCGAGGGTGGCCAGCGCCTGCCAACCGATGGCGTGCAGAGGCGCCTCCGAGGTGGGCCACCCGGCGGCGAAGGCGAGGACGCCGCTGCGTCCGTTGCGAGCCAGCGGCTTGCGGGCGTTGGCGGTGTTCAGTGCGCCCAGCGCCGCGGCGCCGAGGAACGCGCGCCCGGCCCGCCGGGCCGACGAGCGAGGACAGGGATCACAGGAGGTTGCCACCTCGCCATTGAACCACCAGATCAGTCCCGCAGGTGCAGCCCGCTCGGGCCGATCGACGATGCCGGGCTGGTCAGGTCGACCACGAACTCGGTGCGGTGGGCGGGGAACACGTAGCTGGCGTACAGGACGGCGCGGCCCTGGTTGTCGAAGGTGGTGCGGGTGCACACCAGCACCGGCGACCCGACGGGGATCTGGAGCAGTTCGGCGTCGTCGGCTCCGGCGGCGTCGGCCCCGATGGTCTGGGTGGCGCCGGCCAGGTCGATGTCGAGCAGGTCGTAGAACGACATGTCTGCCAGCTCTTCCCGGGTGAGGCCGGCAGCCAGCGACGCAGGGCACCACACCGTCACGCGGGCGAAGGGCTCGCCGTCGGCCAGGTTGACCCGGTGCACGAGCAGGACCCGGGTGCTGCCGAGCACTCCGGCCACGTCTGTGGGCGCATCCACCTCCGAGAACTCGAGGATCCGACGCTCCGAGCGCCGTCCCTCGGCCTCGAGCTGGGCCTCGATGGTGTCGAGGCGGGCGAGCGGCTGGCGCACCGCCTCCCCGGAGACGAACCACCCGAAGCCCTGCCGCGAGTCGATCAGCCCGTCGGCCCGAAGGTGCTCCAGCGCCTTGCGGATGGTCACCCGGGAGGCGTTGTAATCTGCCGAGAGCATCGACTCCGACGGCAGCAGCCGGCCGGATGCGTACTCGCCGGAATCGAGGCGGGAGCGGAGATCAGCGGCGATCTCCCGGTAGCGGATGGTGCGCACTTGTCTCATAGTTGTATGCTCGGTGCGACGACGCAAGCCCAACCGCCGCTCGCCAGATCTT
Organism: Pseudomonadota bacterium; assembly: GCA_023433775.1. Classification (GTDB taxonomy): domain Bacteria; phylum Pseudomonadota; class Alphaproteobacteria; order Rhizobiales; family Devosiaceae; genus Devosia. The sequence goes on from JAEYTY010000157.1 coordinate 3,245, forward strand.
CCAAGTCAACGAACCGCAACGCCGAGGAGCCCCAAATGGCCGTGACCGCAACCACCCCCGTCGAACTAGTCGAGGCCGTCTACGCCAAGCTCCCCGAGCGCATCGCCACCGGTCGTGAGCGGCTCGGCAAGCCGCTCACGCTCACCGAGAAGGTGCTGGTCAACCACCTCCGAGACGTCGCCACCGGCGGTCTGGAGCGGGGCGTCAGCTACACCGACTTCGATCCCGACCGCATCGCCATGCAGGACGCCACCGCCCAGATGGCGCTCCTCCAGTTCATGACCGCCGGCCTGCCCGAGGTGGCTGCGCCCTCCACGGTGCACTGCGACCACCTCATCCAGGC
>JAEYTY010000164.1 GCA_023433775.1 Pseudomonadota bacterium
TAAGCAACCAGACCTTACCGGAAATCCGTCGATGACCACCCAGCCGCTCGCTCGCTACGGCGCTCCCAATGGCGCGCTCGCGAGCGGCTTGACCACCTCAGTTACACCACGTCCCGGGACACAACCCCGGTCGGACCTTTTTGGCGCTGATAGCAATATGCTTTAGCCTCGAATATTGGGCGCGGGCTCAAATCCCCGACGTCGCGCCGCCATCGACAGCGAAATTCACGCCCTGAATGTGCCGCGCGCGGGGTGAGCAGAGGAAGGCCACCGTTTCGGCAATGTCTTCGGGCTTGCCAAGACGGCGAATTCCGACACGCTGTGTATTGCGGCGGCGCACTTCATCTTCGGATAGTCCTTCGGCCGCCGCTTCCTGCGCGATGAGGGCTTCCATCCGACCAGTGACCGTGGCGCCGGGATGGACGATGTTCACATTCACATCGTCGATCAGCCCTTGTTTGGAGAGGGCCTTGCTGAAATGGGCGAGGGCCGCATTGACCGCGCCACCGATCATAAAGCCGGGGCTGGGTGTATAGGCGGCGGCGCCGCCAATGTTTATCACCGTGCCATTACGCTCCTTCAGCGATGGCCAAAGCGCGCGCGTTAGGCGAACCGTGCCAAAGAACTTTAATGCAAATCCGCTGGTCCAGTCGGCGTCGGGCTGCGCGGGGAATGCACCGGCGCGCGTGTCACCGGCGCAATTGACCAGGATTTCCACCCAACCGAGTTCGGCTAGCGCTTGCTCGGCAGTCGAAGTGCAGCCTGCTTCACTGCCGAGATCGGCCCCAATTGCGAATGCCCGCACGCCGTACTCCGCGGCAATGGCCCTTGCCGCGCTTTCCAGGTTTTCAGATTTGCGTGCGACCAGCGCAACATTACACCCCTCGGCGGCCAGCCGCGATGCGATTGCCCGGCCAATGCCCTTGCTGGCCCCCGTCACCAGGGCCGACTTGCCGGTCAGTTCACGCGCGGACATTGCGCTTCCTCTTTTCAGGTTGCGGAAGGGACTGGCTGGGGTTGAACCCGAGACGGTCGGAAATTTCAGCGGCGATGGTCCGTGTGACCTCGATATAATCGGCCATTCCCGTCACCGAAAGGCGCCAGACCGGGCCGGAAAAGCCAATGGCGCCAATCACCTGCCCGCGGAAATCCCGCACCGGGGCGGCCATGCAGCGCACTTCGGGATTGAACTCGCAATCGTCATAGGCAATGCCGTCGCGGCGCACTCGTTCGATATGCAGCCGGAGCGCCTGCGAGTCGCGCAGCGTGCTGGGCGTTACCGGAACGAAATCCATTTCAGCGACGTGGTCATGATAGATCTCGTCAGCAAGGCCCGAGAGCAGCACCTTGCCTATGGCGGTGCAATAAACCGGGCGCAGTGTGCCGGCGCGCTCGGTGATCTGCAGGGCATTTGGCCCCTCGCGTCGGGTAAGGATCAGGGCCTTGCGTCGCTCCCAAATGGCAAAATGTGTCGCCTCGCCGGTTGCCAGCGCCAACCGGTCGAGAAAGGGTTCGACAGTTGCGCAGAGTTCGGCCTCGTTGAGACACGCCGACGCCAGCTGATAAATGCCGCGGCCCACGCGGTACCGTTTGTCGTCGGGCCCCGTCCGCAGATAGCCCAGCGCCACCAGGGTGCGCGTCAGGTGGTAAAGCGTACTGGTGTGAAGCCCCAATGTGCGGCTCAGTTCAGACAGGGTTGCCCCTTCGCGGTGGCGCGCGGCCTCTTCAAGCACCAGAAACCCGCGCTCCAGTGACTGGATACGCCCCTCGTCACGTTCAGGTTTTTCAGTACTGGTCACGCCGGCCTCCAAATGCTCTTATTGCGAGAATTATCCCGGCAATGTGAGAATTTCAACTGAAATTGTCGATCATATTCGTTCGATACTGCGAGATAGGATTCCAGGCGCTGGCCAAATGGTGCTGTTTTTCTCGCAACCTGAGAATTGAAAAGAAACTATGAGAAGATAATTGACTTGCCGAAACCGCGCGTTTTAACTCCATGCCTGACGGTGGAGGAACCGTTTGGGATGAAGTGATGACTCCTCGCGGGTCGTACTTAGGGAGGAAATTTTATGACAATTCAGAATTCGATCTGGAAGGGCCTGTTGCTGGGCGCCGCGGTATCCGTGGCTTTCGCGGGCACCGCAATGGCGCAGGACTACCCGAACCGCCCGGTCACCATGATCGTGCCGTGGGCCGCCGGTGGTGGCACGGATATTCTTCTTCGCGCGCTCACGCCCGCGATGGAACAGGCCATAGGCCAGCCGATCAATGTGGTGAACCGGACCGGTGGTTCGGGCCTAGTTGGCCATACGGCGATGGCCCAGTCCGCAGCAGACGGTTACACCGTCGGCACGATCAATGTCGATCTCAGCCAATTGGTTTGTCAGGGGCTGACCGACCTCAGCGCCGACAAATTTACGCAGATCGCCTTGCTCAATGTCGAGAGCTCGGCAGTTATCGTCAATGCTGACTCACCATACAATACGCTGGCCGAGGCGATCGATGCCATTAAGTCCAACCCGCCTGGCACATTCACGGCCTCCGGTTCCGGCGCAGGAAGCATTTATCACCTCGCCTGGGTCGGTCTCATGGTCGAGGCTGGCATCGAGCCCGACCGCGTAACCTGGGTTCCGTCGCAGGGTGGCGGTCCTTCGCTGACGGACGTGGCCTCGGGCGCTGTCGATTTCATCACGCCGCCGCTGTCCGACTCGAAGTCGCTGCTCGACGCCGGCAGGATCAAGGCGCTGGGCACCATGAGCCCGGAACGCAATCCGGTATTTCCCGATGTGCCGACCATCGAAGAAGCCATCGGCGTCGAATGGAACCTCGCCACCTGGCGCATGATCGGCGCGCCGGCAGGGCTACCCGATGACGTCAAAGCGAAGGTGCTCGATGCGGTCAGGGTCGCTTATGACAGCGAAGGCTTCCAGACCTTCATGAACGAACGTGGCTTCGCATTGTCCTGGCTTGGTCCGGACGAAGCTGCGGCCTTCCATGCCGCACAGGATGAAGCAATCTGCGACGTCATGAAGGTCGCGGGTATGGTTGAGTAGGCAGCCCACTCTCCGGTCGGACGCTTCGGTGTCCGGCCTCTTCTCCTCATGATAGTGCCGCGGGACGGCACGAGAGCACGCCATGAAAGCCAATGATGCCATCACCGGCGGGATATTCCTCGCCTTCGCGATTTTTGCCTTTGCCTATGCAGGGACCTTCACCCCACTGCCTGGCATCAAATACGGCCCGGACCTGTTTCCGCGCGTCGTGGCGACCATCATGGGTCTGGCGGGACTTGCGATGATCATTGGCGCACTGCGCCCCGTGGGGCGGCAGCCGCTCTTTGTCATAGCGGGCTGGGCCCGCAAGCCGCGATCACACCTGCTCATTGCTGCCGTGCTGCTGAGCATCCTGTTCTACATCCTGGCGTCGGCACAGCTGGGCTTCCTGCTCACCGGCTTCCTGATGCTGGGCGGTCTGCTCGGGGCGACGCGCGGGCCTTCAAAGCTGTTGTCCAGCGCTGTCACCGCACTGGCCGTATCCATCATCATCTATCTGCTCTTTGTTCGGCTCCTGCGGGTGCCGCTGCCGATGGGGCTGATCGAAAACCTCCTTTTGGTGCGCTGAAATGGACAATCTCTTCGCCGCCCTCGAACTCGTCTTTCAAGTCGACATCATTCTCATCATCATTGCTGCCAGCATTTACGGCATCATCGTCGGCGCCATGCCTGGCATCTCGGCGACGCTCGCAGTGGCGATGCTGGTGCCCATTACCTATTTCATGGAGCCTGTCGCCGCGCTTGCGACCATCGCCACGGCGGTTGCAATGGCGATCTTCTCCGGAGATCTGCCGGGCGCGTTGCTCCGCATTCCGGGTGTGCCCGCATCGGCGGCCTATACCGAAGAGTCCCATGAGATGACACTCAAGGGTGAGGGCGGTACGGGCCTTATGATCTCGCTGCTCTGCTCGGTGATCGGCGGCATATTCGGCACGATTGCACTAGCCCTCGCAGCGCCAGCACTGGCCGAGATCGCTCTCGCATTCCGCTATCACGAATATTTCTGGCTGGCCGCTATCGGGCTCAGCACAGCAGCTCTCGTCTCAGGCAATAATCCGCTCAAGGGTCTTATCGCGCTTTGTCTTGGCCTCCTTCTGTCCACCGTTGGCTACGACATGATCTCAGGCGCGCCGCGCTACACGTTCGGTACGGTCGCGCTGATGGAGGGGATCAATTTCATCTCGGTGATGATCGGCATGTTCGCTATCGCCGAAGTGCTCCGATGCCTGACGCATCCGCCACGCGGCGATGGGCGAATAAGCCGGGTGCAGCGCATCGACATGGGCGCGACCTTCCGTGCGATGTGGAAATACAAGGGCAAGTTGTCGATGGGTTCGATCATCGGTGTGGTCGTTGGCGCTATTCCCGGTGCGGGGTCTGACATTGCGGCATGGGTATCCTTCGGCTTCTCCAAGAGACTGTCAAAGACTCCCGAGCTCTTCGGCACCGGACATCCCGAAGGTATCGTGGCGGCAAGTGCATCCAACAATGCTTCGACCTCGACGACCTGGGTGCCTTCGCTGGTCTTCGGCATTCCGGGCGATTCCGTAACGGCCATCGTCATCGGCGTGCTGCTTCTCAAGGGACTGGAGCCGGGGCCATTGGTATTCGTCGAGAACGCGCCACTGGTCTACTCGATCTTCGTGTCGTTCTTTCTCGCCAACCTCTTTCTCATCCCGATCGGGTTTGTCTCGATCCTGTTGGCCAGCCAGATCCTGCGGGTTCCGAACACGGCGCTGATGCCCATCGTTTTGACCTTCACCATCGTCGGCGCATTCGCGATCAACAATTCAATGATCGGCGTGATCGTGGCCCTGGTAGCTGGGATTGTCTCCTTCCTGATGCAGGAGAATGAATATCCCGTCGCGCCGCTGATCCTTGGCATGGTGATCGGGCCGATAATCGAACAGAATTTCATGCAGGGGATGATCGCCGAAAACGGCGATCTGCTGGCCTTCTTCAGCCGCCCTCTCGCGGCCGGGCTCGGCATCTTTACCATCGTGATCTGGTTGGTGCCACTGCTTGGCTTTGCCTACCGACACTACAAGACGAGCCGCACAGCGGCCGCCACGTTCTGAGAACCCTTTTATACGACTTGACGGGAGTTATGGTCGAATGACCAAGACCAAAGGTGGCGACCTGATCGCCGATCATCTGATCCGCAGCAAAATGCCTTATGTGTTCGGCATTTGCGGCCATGGCAATGTGGGTATGCTTGACGCGCTCTATGACCGGCGCGACAAGATCAAGCTCGTGTCGCCTCGCCATGAGCAGACAGCGGGCCATATGGCCGATGCCTATTTCCGCATTGCCCATCAACCGGTGGCGACGCTCACGTCCTGCGGGCCCGGCTCAGCCAACATCCCCATGTCGCTTGCCTGCGCGCAGGCCGACAGTTCAGCATTCCTTGCCATTACGGCCAATGTACCCACTTCACAGTTCAATCGCGGGCCGTTTCAGGAAACCTATATGCATGGGCAGGCGAGTTTCCCCGACGCCATTAAACCCTTCGTCAAGCGCTCCTTCCAGCCCACACGGGTAGAAATGCTGCCGCTAGCCTTGCGGCAGGCGACCAATCTCCTGACTTCCGGACGTCCCGGTCCCGTCAATCTCGATGTGCCGTACAATCTCTTTCAGGAAGAGGCCGACGTCTCCCTCGAAGTGATGGAGACCATGGGCGTTGACAATCGCCCTGGGGCATCTGCCGAGGCCATCTCCATCGTGGTCGACATGCTGCTGGCCGCACGCTCGCCGCTGATTTTTGTCGGTCATGGCGTGACCCTTTCCGAGGCGGGCAAGGAACTCACCGAGCTCCAGCACATCCTGCAGATTCCGCAGGTGGCGTCGCCCAACGGCATGGGCACGCTGGACATGACTGACAAGCTTTCGCTCGGTTTTATCGGGCGCAATGGCACCTTCATGGCCAATCAGGCCGGTCGCCATGCAGATGTGCTGCTGACCATCGGTGCACGGTTCGATGATCGCTCGGCGTCGTCGTGGAAGCAGGGCTATTCGTGGAATATCCCGCCCACCAAGTTGATCCATGTCGATATCGACCCCAGTGAGATCGGTCGCAATTATGAGCCATTGCTGGGCATTCAGGCCGATGCGCGCACGTTCATTCAGCAATTGCTGGCGGAAATCGAGAAACGTGGCATTGCTCGCCACGAGGGCACCAGGCCCTGGCTTGAACAGATCGCCCGCTGGCGCGCCGAATGGCTCGGGTTTATCACACCCAATTTCGAGATCGACACCAATCCAATGCGTCCCGAGCGCGTGGTGGCCGACATCCGGCAGGTGGCGCCAGACGATACGATCCTCGTGCCGGATTCCGGTTCGCACCACAATTGGTTCATGCAGTTCTGGGAATGCCGCCGTCCGCAATCCATGCTCAACACCTGGGGTTATTCGGCCATGGGGTTCGGCGTCTCGGGTGTTCTCGGCGCCAAGCTGGCTGCGCCTGACCGGCCCTGCATCGCCGTCGTCGGCGATGGCGGTTTCACCATGACGCCACATGTGCTCTGCACAGCCATGGAATATGACATTCCGGCCATTTGGGTGGTGTGGAACAATTATGCCTGGGGCGCGATCCGCGACCTGCAGCAGGGTGTGTTCGGTGGCCGGGAAATTGGCACAAGCTTCACCCATGGCACCAATGCAGAGCCCTATAATCCAGACTTTGCAGCGCTGGCCCGCGCCCATGGCGTCGATGGGGTCAAGGTCAGCCGCTCGAGCGATTTCCGCGATGCGCTGAAGGTAGCGCTGGATTCAGGTCGGCCTTATCTTATCGACCTCGAAGTCGATCCGGGCGTCAAGCCACCGACTACCGGCTCTTGGCAATTGCCACCAATGCCGGCCCCCGAACCGGCCTTTGGCGCCCCTTGGCGCCCGGCTTGAGGAGGAGGAGGATATGAAACCTGTCACCCTGAGCCACATGATCGGCGGCAAGGATATGCCTGGCCGCGATCACTTCGAAAGCCGCGACCCGTATCGTGGCGACCTGGTTTCGACCGCGCCAACCGCCTCAGCCCAAGAGGTCGCGATGGCGGTGAAGGCGGCCCGTGCCGCTGCGCCGGACGTCGCTGCCATGCCGGCTTATGAGCGGGCTGCCATTCTGCGTCGTGCGTCAGAACTGGTTGTCGAGCGCGCTGGCGAAATCGGCGAGATCATGTCGCGCGAAACCGGCAAGGCGTTGGTCGATGCCGAGGGCGAAGTGAAGCGCTCGATGGATACGCTCAGCCTTTCCGCTGAAGAGGCGATCCGCATCGAAGGCAGCCATGTGCCGCTCGATGGCAGCGCCATGGGCCATGGCAAGATGGCTTTCATGATGCGTTTCCCCGTCGGCGTTGTCGGAGCGATTACTCCGTTCAATGCGCCGTTCAACCTTGCCTGCCACAAGCTCGGTCCGGCGCTTGCCGCTGGCAATGCCGTTATCATCAAGCCGCCTCAACAATGTCCGCTGGTGGTGCACCGGCTGGTGGAACTGCTCTATGACGCAGGCGTGCCGCGCCATTTCATCCAGGTCGTTCATGGCGGAGCGGCAACGGGACAGGCACTGGTGACCGATCCGGGCGTCGATATGTTGACGTTTACCGGCTCCTCCCGCGTCGGCGCAGAAATCCGTGCGCGCGCCGGGCTGCGTCCGGTGACGCTGGAGCTGGGTGGTACCGGGCCAACCATTGTGTGCGACGATGCCGATCTCGACACCATCGCTCCGATCATGGCGCGCAATGCGGTGCGGCTGGCCGGGCAAAGCTGCATCTCGGTGCAGAATATCTATGTACCGCGCGCGCTGGCCAAAACGCTGGGCGACAAGGTGGCGGCGCAGATGAAAATGCTCCGCCTTGGCGATCCGCTGGCCGATGGCACAGACGTCGGTACCTTGATTGACGAGGCCGCGGCCAAACGTGTCGAAAGCTGGGTCGAGGAAGCGGTGGCGCAAGGTGCTGTGGTTCTGGCTGGGGGCAAGCGTCATGGCGCGGCGTTCGAGCCCACCCTCCTGACCAATGCCACCAAAGATATGAAGGTCGTGTGCGACGAGGTGTTCGGGCCGGTGGCCAGCATCATTGCCTATGACAGCCTCGATGAGCCGGTAAACGACATCTCAAATAGCCGCTATGGCCTGCAATGTGGTGTCTACACCGACAGCACCAAGCTGGCCCTGTCGCTGGCGAGACGGTTGCGCACCGGTGGCGTCATCATCAACGGCACCTCGACATGGCGCACCGATCAACTGGCCTATGGTGGGGTCAAGGATAGCGGCATTGGACGTGAAGGTCCGCGCTATGCAATCCGCGACATGACCGAAGAGCGCCTGATCCTGTTTAATCTCTGAGGGGGGCCGACCAATGGACCCAATTCTCGTTACCGGCGCGGGGGGCTTTCTCGGCCGCGCCATTACATCGGCACTGCTGGAGCGGGGCGAACATGTCATCGCCTTCGAAGCGGGCGATTGCCAGCCACTGGCCGTGATGGCGGCCAACTGGCCATCGCTCGAAATTGTCCGGGGCGATATTTGCGATGTGAACACGGTGGAGGTGATGTTTGCTACCTATCGCCCACGCGCTGTCATTCATTGTGCCGCAGTGGTCGGCGTTACCGCTTCGCTTGAGGCGCCGCAAAAACTGTTCCGGGTCAATATGGAAGGCTCTGCCAATCTCTTCGAGGCCATGGTCCACCATGGCAGCAAGCGCATGGTCCATATCAGTTCGGAGGAAATCTACGGC
>JAEYTY010000166.1 GCA_023433775.1 Pseudomonadota bacterium
CGCGCTGAACCTGTTCTTCCTGTTCTGGCCGAAGGCCGGGCGCAGCCTGTTACAGGGCGTCGGCGTGCTTCTGGGCGGCCTGGCCATCTATCTCGCCATCCGCTACGGCGCCGGGCTTTATGGTGAAAGCGGCAGCGCCATTGTCCTGATCCTGGTCGGTCTGGCAGCCATTGTCATCGGTGTTCCGGTTGCCTTCGCATTGGCCTTTGGCGCCTTTGCAGCTTTCGCGCCGTTCAGCCAGATCCTGCTTGTGACGATTTCGCAAAACATGGCGGCTTCGCTCAATTCGTTCACCCTGCTGGCCATTCCCTTCTTCATCCTCGCAGCAGCGGTGATGAATGCGGGTGGCATTACCCCGCGTCTGGTCGATCTGGCCATGCAATTGGTGGGTCACATGCGCGGTGGTTTGGGTCAGGCCAATGTGGTGACCAATACGATGCTGGCCGGCATTTCCGGCTCGTCCACCGCTGATGCGTCCACAGTTGCCAAGCTCATGGTTCCGGAAATGGCCGAACGCGGCTATTCGCGCTCGTTCAGTTCGGCGCTGACAGCAGCGGCGTCGACCATCGCCAACCTCATCCCGCCGGGCCTCGGTCTCATCATTTATGCGGCTCTGGCATCGGTTTCGGTTGGGGCACTGTTTGTGGCCACTATCGTGCCGGGCCTCATGGTCGCTATTGCGCTCATGCTGGTGGTCTATGTGATCTCCCGCATTCGCGGCTATGGCGGCGATATGCCAAAGGCCCCCTTGTCGCAGCGCATGAAATCGCTGGGCCTTGCCATTCCGGCATTGATCCTGCCGATCATCATTGTCGGCGGCGTTCGCTTCGGTATGTTCACAGCCACCGAGGCTGGCGCTATCGCCATGGTCTATGCACTGTTCTGCGGTGCCTTCCTCTACCGCAAGCTGACGCCATCCAACCTGTTGGCGGCAATTCGTGAATCCGTGCTCGACACGGTGGTCATCGTGATCATCATTGCCACTGCTGCACCCTTCGCCTGGGTCCTTGCCTATGAACAGGTGCCGCAGAAAATCGCGGCGAGCCTGGGCGTATTAGTGGAAAACCCGGTCCTGCTGATGATCGCGATCAACATCCTGCTGCTGATCGTCGGGCTCTTCATGGAAATGATCGCCTCGCTGGTTATTCTCGTGCCAATTCTGGTGCCGCTGGTTGTGGCTGCCGGTGTTGATCCGATCCAGTTTGGCATTATCATCGTGCTCAACCTGGTTATTGGTGCGCTTACGCCTCCACTGGGTGTGCTGGTGTTCACCACGGCCCGTGTCGGCGGGGCCAATCAGGCGGAGACGTTCAGGGCCATCATCCCGTTCGTGCTGGCCATGATCGGCGTCTTGCTGCTGATCACCTTCGTGCCGGCTTTCACCATGCTGCCTGTACAGTGGTTCGGCCCCTGATTTAGCAGGCTCACCCAAAACCCGGTCCCCGGCCCGCGCCGGGGACCGCTTCATTTTCAAAGACCAGGATTACTTCCGTGACCAAGACCCGCATCGCCATTATCGGCCTCGGCATGGCCGTCACGCCACACGCCAAGGGCCTCGTCGATCTGTCCGACAAGGTCGAAGTCGTTCATGCTTATGCGCCCAGTGCCGCCCGGCGCGCCGCCTTTGCCGAGAAATTTCCATTCCCGCTTTGCGATAGCCTCGACACCATCCTCAACGATAAGAGCGTCGAGGCCGTCGCGGTCTTTACGCCGGCCAATACTCATACCGAGATCGCCATCAAATGCGCGGCCGCCGGCAAGCATGTGCTGATGGAAAAGCCGCTCGACATCACCACCGCCCGCGCAGAGGAACTCGTCGCTGCCTGCCGCAAGGCTGGCGTGAAGCTGGGCGTCGTGTTGCAGCATCGTTTTCGCCCGGCTGGCGCCAAGCTCAAGAAAGTACTTGAAGCTGGCGAACTGGGCGCAGTGGTCGGTTGCTCGACCGTCATCCGGCTATGGCGCCCGCAGAAGGGCTATTATGACGAACCGGGACGCGGCAGCTTTGCACGCGACGGCGGCGGCGTGCTGATTTCTCAGGGCATTCACACCCTCGACCTGATGATGAGCCTTGTCGGGCAGATCGCCGAGGTCAAAGGCTTTGCCACGACCACGCCCATCCACACGATGGAAACCGAAGACATGGTCTGCGCCGCTGCGCGCTTCGCCAATGGTGCCTTTGGCACAATCGACGCCACAACAGCCGCCTATCCTGGCTTTCTCGAGCGCATCGAAATCATCGCGGAAAAAGGCAGTGCGACAATTGCCGGCACGGAATTGCTGGTCCAGTTCCATGATGGCCGCAAGATTGCCATTGAGCCCGATGGCAGCGCGGGCGGGACTGGTGCGGACCCAATGGCCTATCCGCATGACCACCACCGCGCGGTGATGAGCGATTTCATCGATGCTATTCAGCAAGATCGCGAACCGCGGATCACCGGCGAAGAAGCCCTCAAGGTCCACCGCCTGATCGACGCGCTCATCGCTGCCGGCAAAACCGATGGCGCCGTTAAAGTTGCAGGAGTGAACGCATGAGCGAAAAGCTCCGCTTTGCCGCTATCGGGCTTGATCACCGGCACATTTATCATCTTGTGGGTGAACTCATCGCTGCGGGGGCTGAATGTGTCGGCTATTGCCCGCGGACCAGCGATCCGCGCGTGCTGGAAGGCTTTGTCGAGCGCTTCCCCGATCTGGCACAGGTGCGCCGGGACAACCTGTTCGACGACCCCTCAATCAACATCATCGTCTGTGCCGCCATACCATGTGACCGCGCCGCAATCGGCATCCGCGCCATGCAGTCGGGCAAGGATTTCATGGTCGACAAGCCCGGGGCGATCACGCTGGCCGAAGTGGACGCTCTGGACGCCGTAGCGCGTGAAACCGGGCGCATCTTTTCGATCTGTTTTTCCGAGCGGTTCGTGGTGCGGGCCTGCGAGGCAGCGGCCCGTCTGGTGTCTGAAGGGGCCATTGGCAAGGTCATCCAGACCGTCGGTCTGGGGCCCCACCGCCTCAACCGCGCCATTCGTCCGGACTGGTTCTTTGACACAAGGACTTATGGCGGCATTCTGATCGATATCGCCTCGCACCAGATCGACCAGTTCCTCTATTTTACCGGCAGCGCGTCAGCAGAGGTTGTTGCCAGCACCGTGGCCAATCATGGCGTAGCGGACCACCCGAAATTCCAGGATCTCGGCGAAATCCTGCTTCGAGGACCATCCGCTACCGGCTTTATTCGCGTCGACTGGTTCACGCCTGATGGCTTGCCGACCTGGGGCGACGGACGTTTGTTCCTGCTGGGGACCGAGGGCTCAATTGAACTCCGCAAATATATCGATATTGCGGGCCGCCCTGGCACCGACCACCTTTTCCTCAGCAATGGCAAAGGTGTGCAGCATATCGATGCCAGCCAGGAGCCGCTGCGCTACTTCGCCAATTTCCTGCACGATGTACGCACACGCAGCTCTACAGCCATGACGGAAGGTCACGCCCTGGCAGTCACCCGGCTCGCGATCGCGGCCCAGACATCGGCAACAAATCTGCTGGCGGTCTAGACTCAGTCCGGTCCTGAGAACGCGTAGCGACCGTCCTCGCTGCGCGTGATCGTGACTCCGCCGTTCTGAAGGGCGATAATGATCAGCCGCAGACTATCGTCCTGGACCCGTCCTGCCGCGCCGGTTTCAATGCGCCTTATGGTCGAGACGGACAGCCCGGCCCTGAATGCCAGCGTCTCGGCAGACCAACCCAGAAGTGCCCGACAGGCGCGCACCTGGGACCCTGTCAGCGGGTAATCTTTCTGCGCCACGCTTGCGGTGGCAACGCCCCAGGCGCGTGGATTATCCGAGGCAATGCCGCCCCAGAACAAGTCGGGCGACAATTCTGGATCAAAGGGCATTCCGGCGACATAGACGGTCCGGTACTCACCATTGGCCAGGCGAATTCTCGGGTTGAAATTGTACCTGGCTTTCCGCGAGGCACTGTCACGCCAGACTGACAAGATGCGGGTCTGGTCATCGGGATGGATGGCGTCGCGCCAGCTCTTATAAGCGTCATAATCGCCTTCACCGCCCGCATCGCGTGCGTTGTCGATGATGTCGACCACACGACCATCTTTGTCGGCCGTCCATAGTCTCGCCTCAAGCAGCTGAGCTATGACGTCAAGCAATGCCTCCCGGTTTGAAAGACGTGGGTTGTGTCCCGGGACGTGGTGTAACTGAGGTGGTCAAGCCGCTCGCGAGCGCGCCATTGGGAGCGCCGTAGCGAGCGAGCGGCTGGGTGGTCATCGACGGATTTCCGGTAAGGTCTGGTTGCTTA
>JAEYTY010000009.1 GCA_023433775.1 Pseudomonadota bacterium
GGGTTATGGTGACAGCGCCCGGAGCACCGGTGTCATAGGTGGGATCGAAATCCCAACGGATGCGAATGGCCTTTGCATTCTCCTCTTCGATCGCCGCGCGACTGAATTGCACGAGGCCCGAACATAGAGGCTGCATCTTGCGGGCAAAATCGTCCGAGGGCACAGCGCCGAAGGGCTCGGGGTCGAAATTGGGCCGAGCCTTCACCACTATAGTTGTTGGACCCGTGTCCGACGTTTCGAGAAGATAGTCCTCGACAGTAATGGTTGAACCGTCGCCCAGCGCGATGACTTCCGCTTCCTGCGCGCTGATGGAAGACATGCCGAGCGCCAAGACGGACGCGGCGCTCAAAAGGAATAGACGCATAGCCATGAGCAAGTGTTTGCGACCTCGTGTTTTCGCTGTTTTGGCAGCAGGTTAGAGGCGCGCCCGCTGCGCCGCCCTCCCCTGATCGGGGTATATGCACGCCTTCCGCCATGGCTATCGTCCGCTGCACTTGAGAGGATTTGACATGAACCTGCTCGTTCGGCGCCTGATGCTTGTCCTGACCTTTGCGCCCCTTTCGGCGCCCGCATGGGCGGCTGACATGTGGCTGGTCTCGAATCACTTCTCGGTCGAGCGCTTCGTGCCTCACATTCATTATTCCGGGCCGGTGATGGAGGGGGATGCCGCGGCTTTGACGAGCCTGATCGACGAAGTGACCGAATGCGACGTCTCTGCGCTACCTGCAGACGGCGGCAATTGTGCCGTACTCACCCTGGCCAGCCCCGGCGGCAATTACATCGAAGGGCTGAAACTGGCGCTGCTGCTGCGCGAAAGGGCTGTGGCCACCGTGGTCGAGGCCGGCACAAGCTGCTACTCCGCCTGTGCCTTTGCTTTCCTGGGCGGTTCGGGATTCTCCAGCCAAGATGGCGTCGGGGTCTATGTCGACCGCATGGTGGAGCCGCACGCCATTCTGGGCTTTCACGCGCCCTATTTTGCGCCGGACGACCTGGGTACGCTCGTTGCCGATTTTGGCATGGACACGGTCCTGGGGGCGAGCCGGGACGATATCGCCCTTATGATCAAGCAATTGGTGGACTGGAACGTTGATGCCAGCGTGCTGTCCCATATCGTCAGCATGGGACCCGACGAGAGCTATGATGTGAAAACGGGAGAAGACTATTACGTCACCCGCACGCATCTGCCGCCATCGCCCCTTGGCCACTGGATAGGCGACAAGAGCCAGGCCGTCCGCAATGCCTGCCTGCGCCTTCTGGCCCATCACCGCAGCGCCTTTATTGATTCTGCGCCTGAGGTGATGGAGGAGACACTGCTCAGCGATTTCGCGGTTAACGAGGCCGGGCAGAGCCTAAGCGGCTTCAGGATCGGACCGGACAACCCGCTTGGCGTTACCTATTGCGGCCTGCCGACTGAACAGGCGGGGTTGGAGGGCGATGTCGACCTCGCGCTCTATACCGCACCTGGCATGACCGGCGCCGTGCGGCCCCTTGTCAGCCTCTTTCACCGCCCTGAGGGTTGGTCGAGCCTCGGGACGGGTGAAACGGCGAGCCGACGGCTCTTCAAGAAAGGCGGCTTCAATGCCATGTTTACCCAGCCATTTGTAGCCATGGGTGATCAGGTCACAGATGTTCTGGACTATCTGAAGTTCCAGAAGTTCGACTATTTCAATGATGATTTTCTGGTCGACGGCGCCATGCCGCGCCCGGAATTCCACCCATCCATGACCGTTGCAGTGTCCACCCACGCGGCCGATACGCTGGAGCACGGCAATCATCGCATCGTCGTGCAGATGGGCAATCATCTGCTGCTCGAACACGCCAAAAACGTCCTGGCCAACAGGAATGTCACATATGACCTCAGGTCGGAGTCGTCTGACGGCTTCGTCTATGGCGGCACATATCCGTCCGGTCGGCCCTACCTGTGGTTCAGCCTCTATGACGATGAACGGCGGATGACCGCGCTGGTGGAAATCGAGGCCAAAACTGTGCCGGATGATTTGGAGGCCGCGGTTGCAGTGCAGGACTTTCTGGCCTGCAGTTTCAATTTTCTGGGTCACGCCCTGCAGTGCCAATAGGCCGGAGTTATTGTGGCGTTTGTCCTTCTCCTGATTGCTCTCGGTCTTGTTTTCCTGGTCTTCGCTATAGCCGCATTCTGGTGGCTGTTCGCCTTGCGGCAGCTCGCGGTCGCGCGCTCGGGCAGCACTTTTCCCGGGCTAAGGGATACGCTTTCCGCCTTCAGGGAGGGCCTGTTAGACCCCCGTTATGCGAAGCTGCGATGGGCGATTTTGTGTTCGGCCGCGGTGCTTATAGCCGGCGCGCCGCTGGTTTCAGTTCTTGCCCCAGCATGAGGTGATGTGATGCGCAACTGGCTCCTTTCGGCACTGATCCTGGTCGGGCTTCTTGGTCCGGCCGGTCCGGCCATCTCTGCAGATGCGTGCCCGGCTGAACGCGCCATCTATAAATTGGTCGATGGACAAGACCGTTTCGAAATCGGCTTCCAGCGTTCGCACAATTACGCGTCGGTCGCGTCCGACCTCTATCTCAGTCTCACCACCCCCCAGCGCACCTACTGGTTCACCTTTTCGGTCTCCAATGGCTATAGCGGCATGACGCTGATCCCCGTGACTGATCCCACGCGTGCCGATGCCATGCCGGATGGGCCGCGCGAACTGATCGATCTTGGTAGCGATGACCCGCAGGATGTTGACGTGCTGCGCTCGCTGCGGTTCTACGCGCTCGACGAGGATTTCACATTCTGGTTCGAGCCGCCACAGGAAGGTGAGCCTGCCCCGGCCTATGTCATGGTGCCCGAAATAGGCCTCAGCCTATGGTATGGGCCGGGTCAGTTGACAGATGACGCCATGGCAGATCGTGATCCGATGCCGCGCGGCGTGTTCAAGCCCGACCTTTGCCGCGATGAACTGCCGGAGCGGGCCTGGCCCTGACGCCGTCTCAGGTCAGGCCCATGCGCGCGGCATGGAGGGCCGCTTCGGCGCGCGAGGAAATGCCCAGCTTTCGGTAAATGCTTTTGACATGGGTGGCGATGGTGGATTCGGCCAGGCCCAGCGCCTGCGCCACTTCGGCATTGCGAAAGCCCTTGGATACCATGGTCAGCACATCGGTTTCGCGCGCCGTCAGGGCCTGGGTTTCGCCTTCCACCGGGCCGGTGCGCTGAAAATGCTCCATGATCCGTCGGGCTATAGCCGGCGACAGTGCCGGAATGCCGTGTTGGAGCTGGAGTAATTGCCGGCGCACGACCGCCTCGGGCTGCCCTTTCAGGATATAGCCCTGTGCGCCTGCCGAAAGGGCTGCCACGATATGGGCGTCGTCACCCAGAACTGTGCTGACAATGCAAATTGTATCAGGCGAAGCCGCCTTGAGCCGGCGGATGATATCCAGCCCCGACCCATCGGGCAGGCCCAGATCGACCAGCGCCATATCCCAGGTGCCATCGCCAATCCTGGCGGCAGCTTCGCGCACGGTCCGCGCTGTGCCGACTGCAACGCCGGGAAAGGCTTTCTGTGCAACATCGCCGAGCCAGACAAGGGCCTCTGGCACGTCTTCGACGATGAGCAGGGTTTCGATATTCATTGCCCCGGTGCCTCCAGCGGAAGTCGGACATCGATCTGGGTGCCGCTCTCGGTCGAAATGGTCAAAGTGCCGCCATGCCCTTCCGCACGAGCCGCCATATTGACCAGCCCACCATCACGGGTGCCATCGATGCCACTGGCGCCCACACCATCATCGCTTATCTCGATATGAAGGGCGCCTTCGACCTCCCTTAGGCTTACGGCGAAATTATCGGCCTTGGCATGGCGTATTGTATTGCTGGCGGCTTCGCGGATAATCGAGCGCAGTGTATGGGCCAGTCGCGCATCCACAGCCCGGTCTTCGTCGATCGCGCTATGCCAGCGCAAGGCGATCTCGACTGCACCGAGCCGCTCATCGGTTTCAAACCGCAGGTCGGCCAGAATGTCCGCCAGAACCAGACCTGTCCCCTGGGCATTATTGATGATGTCGCGCAGATCGGTCAGCGTCTCGGAAATGATCGCATCCTTACGCGCTGTATCCTGGCTGTGCAGGGTCCGCAGCAGCTGGGCACCGATATTGTCGTGCAGGTCGCGGGCCATGCGCGTTCGCTCTTCTCTTGCCCCGTGCTCCTGGGCATCGCGGCTGACGAGCGCATGGTCCATCAGCTCGACCAGTTGTTGCACTCGGTCGGCATCGGCCTGCGAAAACAGCTTTCTTCCGGCATGGGCATAGTGCAGGCACATTGCCGGCGTGCCCCTGGTAAAGGGGACAACCATTTTTTGCCCGCCATCGACAAGCTGCACTCGCTCTACCGGAGCACACACGTCGATGCTGAGCGGGGCAAAGGCGCTATCGAGCAAGGCACACCACTTTTCCTGTCGCAGCGGCGCATTGGTGGTCAGCGCAATATCGACCACTTCGCGCACCCGAAGCGGATCGACACTGGTGCGGCGCATCAGCAAACCGCCCAGAAAGTCGCGGAGAGGCAGATAAAGCAGAGCAACGGCAAGCAGTGCCAGACCAAAGGCGGGGATGCGCTCCACGGCAATGCCATAGATCAACAGTGCATCGAGCCCTATGAGGATCATGCCGCCCAAGAGATAGGACGCCAATCGGAACGACCACACGCCAAGGTCAAACAGGCGATAGCGCGCAACAGCAACAGCAAGACCACAGTAGATGATGAGGATGATGCCAAAGGCATGGGCCTGGCTTGTCTGCGGTTCGATGCCAAGCATTGAAGGAACGGCAATGGTGAACACGAAAACGCTTGTGCCAAGCAGGATCGAAAGTCCGAACCAGCCCAGTGCCGCCC
>JAEYTY010000134.1 GCA_023433775.1 Pseudomonadota bacterium
CTGGCGCCCGAAGTGCTGGAAGCGGCGATTACGCCAAGGACCACGTGGCTGATCCTCAATACGCCAAGCAACCCGACAGGCGCTGCCTATAGCGCGGCGGAGCTCAAGGGGCTGGCCGAGGTGCTAATGCGGCATCCGCATGTGCACATCCTCACCGACGATATCTATGAAGTGCTGGTCTATGACGGCGGCAGCTTTGCCACCATCGCGCAGGTGGAGCCGGCCTTGCAGGCGCGTACGCTGACGATGAATGGTGTGTCGAAGTCACACGCCATGACCGGCTGGCGCATCGGCTATTGCACCGGGCCGCGGCCTTTGCTGGCGGCGATGACCAAGCTGCAAAGCCAGTCGACGACCAATCCCAGCTCGATTTCGCAATGGGCGGCGGTAGCGGCGCTGAACGGTCCGCAGGAATTTCTGGCCGAGTGGCGCGCCGTGTTCCAGGCGCGGCGCGACATGGTGGTGGCAGGGCTCAATGCCAATACGGGGCTCGATTGCCTGACGCCGGAAGGGGCCTTCTATGTCTTCCCGTCCTGCCAGCGGCTGCTGGGCAAGACCAGCGCCGGCGGCGCGAAACTGGTGACGGACGAAGATTTCGTCATGGCGCTGCTGGAAGAGACCGGCGTGGCGCTGGTGCATGGCGCGGCCTTCGGCCTGCCGGGGCATTTTCGGCTGAGCTATGCCGCGAGCAATGCGGAGCTGGAAGAAGCGGTGAAGCGCATCCAGTCCTTCTGTGCCGGGATCAACTGACTATTTTGCGAACCAACTGCTGAAGCCGGAAGCGTCGCTGCCGGTGGCCTGGCTGAACATCTCCATCAGCTTGCTGGTGGTGGCGTAGCTGCTGAGAGCGGCCTCGTAGAGAGAGTCGGACCAGCCGGCGGCCTGGCGCTCTTCGACCGACAGGGACGAGAAGGCGGCAATGATGTTCTGGCTGAAGGCCGTCGGGTCGCTGGATTTCGACGCGCTCTGGAAGCCGGAAAGCAGCGCGGCGCCGCTCTTTTCGCGCATGGCGGTCTGGGCGGCGCGGGTTTCCTCGGCAGAGAACGCCCCTTCCTTGTTCAGCACGATGGCCGCAAGTGACCGGCTCGAGAAGGTCGAGACGTCGATATAGGTGCCCAGAGTGGTATTGCGATTGAAGGTCGGCGGTTTGCCATTGGTATTGGCCTGGGCATAGAGCTGGTCCAACGTCGTGCGCGCGTTGGAGGAGAGGCTTTCCATCGACTGTTCGGCCGGGTTCTGGCCGGCATCGGTCAGGGCCAGATAGAGCGCGACGGGATCGCTGTCGCCAACATCCGGCATTGTGCCGGGCGCGGACTGGAGCTGTTTCAGCGCTTCGGTGACAGCATCGCGACCGGCCTTCCAGTCATCGCTGGCGCGTTCTTCGGCGCCAAGACCATCGAGATAGGCGGCGGCGGCCTTGTATAGCCCGGTGAAGTTGCCGGTGACGCGGGCGATTGCGGCGGGGCCCGCGACGGCGGCAGCAAATCGGCGCTCCATCTCGAGCCCGGCGGCTTCGCGCTCTTCGGGGGTGAAGCTCTCGTCGCTCGAGATGGCATAGAGTTCGCGATGATCAAGGCTCGACATATCGAGCGCCAACTGGCCGCCGGAGAGGGGCGAGGTTCGGCCAGCCTCTTCAAGCAGGGCTTTGAGCTTGGTTCGCGCATCGGCCATGACGGCGGCGAAATCGCGCTCGGTCATGGCGGCCCTGGCCTCGTCGGACAGGGTCACATTGGTGGCCGTATCGTCCTGCTCGGTTGCGGCAGTGGCTGAGCCCACAATGGCGGCGATAGCGGCTGCGCTGGATTTGCTGGCCGTGCTGGCATGGGTGCCATAGGCGGAATAGGCGGATGTTGAACTGACGGCATTCATGGCATCGCTCCTTGATCGGGAGATGCGATGCAATTGGCGTGCCGAGTCAAAACGACATGATTTCAATGGCTTCGTGGGGCGAAAGTCGCCGCGCGGCAAATGCTGCCGGGTGGAATCTGCCGTTGTGCGGCGATGTCGGGAACCCCGGAAACAAAGAGGCCTCGCCCGAGGGGATGGGCGAGGCCAAGGGTCAGGGCCGGGGGCCTTTGACCTTGGAGGAGACGGCAAACCACGAGCGCCGTCGTTGGCATCAGTATTGAATCGGCAGAGCCGGACGACAAACGCGCAATGGGAAGGTCTGCCATGCACAAATGCCGGGGCCAAAAAAAGAGGCTCCAACCGAAGTTGGAGCCTGATGATAGGGCCGAAGCCAAATCTTAAGTGATGGCCCGGGCGCTAGGGAGGAGGAGTAGCGCCAGACCGGTGGGCCCTGACCGAGGGAGGAGGATACGGTCAAAACCCGGTGTCGCAAGAAGCGGGTCCGAGGGAGGAGGATACGGAGCGGCTTCACCAGCGACACTGACAACATAGTTTTTGACCGGATGGTCAGCAATGCATAGGTCAGCATGACTGCCATGCGTTTTGCACAGCGACAAGTTGTCAATGTCGCGCTTTAAAAGACCGCGAGATACCTCAGCAGCGCGATGATGCCGATGATGATCACCACGACCTGGATGATCTGGCGCAGGCGCGCTTCGACCGGCAGGCGCTGAACCAGCCAGAGGATCAGCACCACGACGAGGAAGGTGATGAGAATACTAATGAGAACAGACATGTGACGCTCCTTTGCGCATCTGCGCAGGGAGGTAACGCGGCGGTGAACACTTCGTTGCGGCAGTGAAAAAAAAGGCCCTGTCCGAAGACAGGGCCTGATGACCGGGCCGAAGCCAAATCGAAAGTGGGGCAGAGAGCAAGGGAGGAGGATAGCGCTCTGCCATGAGCGTTGGATCCGGGGAGGAGGAGAGGATCCGCAACTCGATGTCGCGATACACGGTCCGAAGGGAGGAGGAGATCGGAGCGCGCCTCAGCGACAACGCCAATATGAACTCTACTAACTTAGTCGGCAATACGGCCCACTACATAACAGCTATGCGTTTTGCGGGATGCTGAAAACGAAAATGGCTTCGCTCGGAGGGGAGAGCGAAGCCATTTTAGATATGGGCGCGGGGGCGCGCCCGGAGGGAACGCAACAGATGCAGGGAGAAGGAGGGGCATCTGTCGTGCTGACGGGGATATAGGCCCGGCGAGCGGCCTGACCAACCGGCGCAAATTCATGCCAGCCATGCATTCAGCGCATGTCTGAGGAAATTACCCTTTAGATTCAATGAGGGCGTGTGCCGTGCGACGGCCCGCCGCAGGCAATTTCGCGGTTTTCAGCCGGGTTGCGCTTCGAAAGCGGCGATGGCGGCAGGCAGTTCGCCGAGATGGTCTATATGGGCATAGCGCGGATGGTTTTCCGGCGCGTCTGCCAGCTCATAGGACCAGGTCAGATCGTGCGGCACGTGGATCGCATAGCTCCCCGCGGCCAGGGCGGGCAAAACGTCGGACTTTATCGAATTGCCGACCATGACGGTATGTTCCGGGCCCTCGGTATGCCGCTCGAAGATGCGGGCATAGACCGCCTGGGTCTTGTCCGAGACGATTTCGATGGCGGCGAAATATTCGGCGAGGCCCGAGGCGGCAAGTTTCCGTTCCTGATCGAAAATGTCGCCCTTAGTGACGAGGATCAGCCGATAGCGATCCTGCAATTGCTCCAGCGCCTGATCGACATATGGCAGCGTCTCGATGGGGAAATTGATCAGTTCGCGGCCGGCGGCCAGAATTTCGGCGATGACCGGGCCGGGGACACGGTGATCGGTCACTTCCAGCGCCGTCTCGATCATGGAGAGGGCAAAGCCCTTCATGCCGAAACCATAAAAGCCGAGATTGCGCGTGACGGCGGCGATCAAACGCTCATTGAGATTGGGCGCATCGGTATGGTCGCGCAGCAGATCGGCGAAACGCTGGCCGGTCAGGCGAAAGAACTGCTCGTTCTGCCAAAGCGTATCATCGGCATCGAGCGCAATGGTGGTGATGCGGGGCATGGGAGCAACCTGAAACTCTTGATCAGAAAGCCCATTCCCGCGCCTTGGACACCAGGAAATCGCGGAAAACGCCGACGCGTTTGGAATTTTTCAGCGCGGGCGGATAAACGAAGAAGGCCTCATAGGCTGGCAGCTCGATTTCGGGCAGGATCTGGACGAGGCCGTCTTCCTTTTCCGTCACATAGTCGGGCAGCATGGCGATGCCGATGCCGGCGCGGCAGGCCTGCATCATGCCATAGATGGCATTGACCTTGAGCGCGGCGCGACGGGGGCTGGAATCCGAGCGCCCCATGCGTTCGAGGTAGTTGATGTCGCCCAGATAGGACGGCACCGGCTCGCCAAAGGTGATGACGCGGTGGTCGTCCAGCTGTTCGGCGGATGTCGGCATCCCGAATTCGTCGATATAGGCGTTGGACGCATAGAAGTGGTTGTGGACCGTGAACAGCTTGCGCTGGATCATCTCGGACTGATTGGGGCGATGCAGGCGAATGGCCACGTCGGCCTCGCGCATGGCCAGATCAAGCTCGGCGTCGTTGAGGCGGATTTCGAGCTGGATCAGCGGATAGAGTTTGAGGAACTCATCAAGGCGCGAGCTGAGCCAGGTCGAGCCAATACCCACCGTCGTGGTGACAATGAGCGGGCCGGTCGGGACGTCCTGGCTTTCGGACATCTGGGTTTCGACCTGCTGCAGCTCCCAGTGCATCCGGTGCGCCGTGCGGAACAGCTGCTCGCCCACTTCGGTGAGAACGAGGCCGCGGGCGTGGCGTATGAAGAGTTTCAGGCCCAGATCGTCTTCCAGCGCCGAAATCTGGCGGCTGACGGCCGACTGGCTCATGCCCAGCTTTTCGGCGGCGTGGGTGAAACTACCCGACTCGGCGGCGGTATGAAAAATCCGGAGCTTGTCCCAGTCGAGCATTTGTTGACGCTTTCTTTTCGTTGATCAGCCGGGGCGAACCGGCTCCACCGCCATAGGGGTGCAGCGCGCATAAATTGTGACAGAAGAGGGTTTTACGGACATTTCGTTTGCCTATTCCGCCGCTTCGGCCAGTTCGTGCTCGGCGAGGAAACGCTCCGCGTCGAGCGCGGCCATGCAGCCCATGCCGGCGGCGGTGACGGCCTGGCGATAGACATCGTCGGTCACATCGCCCGCAGCAAAGACGCCGGGGATATTGGTTTCGGTGCTGCCGGGCTTCACCTGCAGATAGCCGCCGGGCTTCATGTCGAGCTTGCCGGCGAAAATGGCCGTGGCAGGCGCATGACCAATGGCGACGAAAACGCCGTCGATCTTCTGCTCATAGACGCGACCCGTGGTGCGGTCCTTGAGCATGACGGAATTGACCGATGGCGGCATGGTCGAGCCGCCGACTTCGGCGACTTCGGTGTTCCAGCGCACTTCGATCTTGGGGTTTTTGAACAGGCGGTCCTGCAGGATGCGTTCGGCGCGGAATTCGTCGCGGCGGTGCACGACGATGACCTTCTCGGCAAAATTTGTGAGGAAGAGGGCTTCCTCGACAGCCGTATTGCCGCCGCCGACCACCAGCACTTCCTTGCCGCGATAGAAGAAGCCATCGCAGGTGGCGCAGGCGGAGACGCCAAAGCCCTGGAACTGCTGTTCGCTGGGAATGCCAAGCCACTTGGCCTGGGCGCCCGTGGCGATGATGATGCTGTCGGCAGTGTAGGTGGTGCCGCTGTCGCTGGAGAGGACAAAGGGGCGCTTGTCGAAATCGACGCTGGTGATCAGATCATGGACGATCTTCGTGCCGACATGCTCCGCCTGGGCCTTCATCTGATCCATCAGCCAAGGGCCCTGGATGACGTCGGCAAAGCCGGGATAGTTTTCGACATCGGTGGTGATGGTCAGCTGGCCGCCGGGCTGCAGGCCCTGGATCATCACGGGCTCAAGCATGGCGCGCGCGGCATAAATGGCTGCGGCGTAGCCGGCCGGACCGGACCCAATGATGATGACTTTCGCGTGCATCGCGAAGCTTCTCCAAAAAGACAGGAATACTCCTCCCCGTTAGTTAAGGGGCGAAGCGGGAAGGTTTCAAGGCAAAGTCACTCCCGCAGAGCAGATGCTCGCGGGAGTGTACAGGAAAGACACAGGATATTGCGGTTTTGCCCAAATTTTGGGCGTCAGATATACCTGATCTTGACGATCTCGAAGCTGCGGGCGCCGCCGGGCGCTGCCACCTCGAACGAATCGCCCTCTTCCTTGCCGATCATGGCGCGGGCGATGGGCGAGGAAATCGAGATGCGGCCTGCCGAAGCGTCGGCCTCCGGATCGCCGACGACCTGATAGGTCTTTTCTTCCTCGGTATCGTCATCAATGAAGGTGACGGTGGCGCCGAACTTGACGGTGTCGCCGCTCAGCTTGGTGACATCGATGATGTCGGCCAGAGCCAGCATGGATTCCAGTTCCTGGATGCGGCCTTCGTTGAGGCTCTGCTGTTCCTTGGCGGCGGAATATTCTGCGTTTTCGGACAGATCGCCATGGGCGCGCGCTTCAGAAATGGCGTCGACGATGCGGCGGCGCTCATTCTGGGTGCGGTGCTCATATTCGGCAGTCAGCGCCTTGTGGCCTGCTACCGTCATCGGGATCTTGTCCATCGTCTCGCCTCCAATCGGCTCGGCAAATAATTTGGCGTGTCGGCTCCTCGCGGGCCGGACACGCCACAAACTGTTTCTAACCGGTGCCCCCATTGGCCACCCGGCATGGCCTCTCCCTGCCAAACTCGTTCGGCAAATGCTTCACGACAAGTTTTGAAGGAGAATGCGATCAAATTGCCCTTCTGCCGCGTTCAGGTCAAGCGGGGGCATTATGCAGGACATAGGCGCTTTGTGGCCAAGCACAAGGCGCCGCATTTTTAAAACAGGCAGGTTTGATGACGTTTGACCGTTTCGCTTTTCCACTCTCCCTTGTTTCCGCCCTGATGCTCTCGACTGCGCCCGGCATGGCCCAGACGGTGGACAGCAGCGCCGGGCCGCTGACGGCGACGGTTCTGGCGGAAGGGCTCGACCATCCCTGGGGGCTGGCATTGCTGCCGGACGGACGGTTTCTCGTGACCGAGCGCAGCGGCGACCTCGTGATAATCAAGGATGGCGTAGTGGGTGCGGCCATTACCGGCGTGCCGGCAGTGGAAGACCGTGGGCAGGGCGGCCTGCTCGATGTGGCGCTGGCGCCGGACTTTGAGACCAGCGGACGCATCTATCTGAGCTATGCCGAGCCAGCCGAGAGCGCGGGGTTGCAGCGCGGCACGGGCACGGCGGTGATGGCCGCAACCCTCGTGATGGAAGGCGATGGCGGCATTCTCACTGACCAGTCGGTCATTTTCCGCATGAACAATTTCGACAATTCCAACCGGCATTTCGGCTCGCGCATTGTCATCGGTAGTGACGGCAATCTGTTCGTGACGCTGGGCGAGCGCGGCGACATGGACCGGGCGCAGGATGCAGCCGATCTGGCGGGGGGCGTGGTGCGGATCGCGCCCGATGGCTCCGTGCCGGAGGACAATCCCAGGCTTGATGGCTGGGCGCCGGAGTTTTGGAGCATCGGGCATCGCAATCCGCAGGGCGCAACCCTGCGCGAGAGTGACGGGGCGCTCTTTGCGGTCGAGCATGGTGCGCAGGGCGGCGACGAGGTGAACCGGGTCGAAGCCGGCAAGAATTATGGCTGGCCGGTGATCACGCATGGCGTCGATTATTCCGGCCTGCCTATCGGGGTGGGCGAGGCGCAGGAGGGCATGGAGCAACCGCTGCATTACTGGGTGCCCTCGATCTCGCCTTCCGGGCTTGATTTTTATGAGGGCGAACTGATGCCCGACTGGAATGGAGACCTGCTGACCGGCGGGCTCAGCGGGCAGGTGCTGGTGCGGCTGGAGATGGAGGGTGACGCCGTGGTCAGTGAAGAGCGGCTGTTTGAAGGCCAGCTCGGGCGCATCCGCGATGTGCGGGTGGGCGGCGATGGCGCGATCTACCTGCTGACCGACAGCGACAATGGCCAGCTGATCCGCGTGGCGCCCGAGGGCAAATAGCGAATACAATAAAGGGCGTGCCAGCGATGGCACGCCCTCAACTAAAGCCTTCTGACCGGATGATCAGGCTGGCGAGAGATTGTCGGCCGCGGACTTGCCGGTCCGCTTGTCCTTGACGATCTCGTAATTGACCTTCTGACCCTCATCCAGGCCATTGAGGCCAGACCGCTGAACAGCGGAAATATGGACGAAAACGTCCGCCCCACCTTCGTCCGGCTGAATGAATCCAAAGCCCTTTTGGCCATTGAACCATTTAACGGTGCCCGTTGCCATTTTGCGCGTTCCCTCGTGCAGTCGCTTCCATAGGCGATGCCGGCCATACACCTGACCGGAATCCAGTTGAATCGAAATATCGTAAGATGACGTCGCCTGTTGCGAATGGCATTCGCGTGTTCAGATCAGTCTGCCGCAATATTCGATGCCGGAGCCTAGCCTGAAAACATGCGCGCATCAATATGCCGTGAGGTCATGACAAAAGGCCCGGCGGAACGCAGGTTCCGTCGAGTTATAGAAGCCATCTCAACAAGGGCGCGCGTCCGCCGGAAGCGGGCTGCGCAGGGCGAGTTCGGTTCGCAAGGGACCGATGCCCGGGCCAATGAAGCGGGGACGCTTCGCTGATCACAGGCATTTTAGTGAAATCGGTGGGCATGGGAAGGGCTCCATTCGTCGCATGGGTCCAATGAATGCAAATCTCTTGCGTTTGGGCCCGGTTTGCGGCAAATCCCCGCGCGCTGTCCCGCACCGGGCGGTCCTCATGAAAGTCCCTCGGCTTGTCCAAGGCGTTTTATTCTTCGGGTGACGTCATCGCCGACCGGCGCGCGGATTATGCCCGCTCGCTTGCGGCTGAGGGTAACCACCTCGCAGCGTCCGAACTGATGGAACAGGCGCTGGAACTGGCGCCGGACTGGGCGGCGGGTTGGGACCTGCTCGGTGGCTTTCAGGAAAGGGCGGGCAATATCGCCGGCGCCATTGCGGCCTGGCGGCGACTAGAGGCGCTGGATGACGAGGGCGTCTTTGGCGCGACGCTGAAGCTGGCCGCGCATGACGCGGGCCCGGCCAATGCCGGCACGGCGCAGGGCTATGTCGAAGCGCTGTTTGATCAATATGCGGAAAAGTTCGAGGACGCGCTGGTGCGCAAGCTAGGCTATCGTGTGCCCGAACTGCTCGACGCCATGCTGGCCGAGGAGATGGCGCGGCTGGGCATCGAACGATTTGAAAAGGCGCTCGATCTCGGCTGTGGCACGGGCCTGATGGGGCTGCGGCTGCGCGACCGTGTCAATGTGCTTGAAGGCGTCGATATTTCGGCGGCCATGATTGCTGAAACGGCCCGCAAGGGCATTTATGACAGCCTGCAAAAGGCGGAACTGGTGGCCGCGCTCAATGCACGCCGCGCCGATGCCGATCTGATGGCCGCTGCTGATGTGTTCATTTATTGCGGAGCGCTGCCGCCTGTCCTCGCGGCGCTGGTTCCGGCTCTGAAGCCCGGCGGGCTGGTGACATTTTCGCTTGAGGCGCATGACGGGGAAGAGGATGTCTTCCTGCGCCCCAGCCTGCGCTATGCCCATGGCATTGCCGGGGTGCGCAATGCGCTGGCGCTGGCGGGGCTCTATATCCTGCGGTTTGAAACGGCCGTGCTGCGGTTCGACCGTGGCGCGCCGATTACCGGAATTCTTGTCGTGGCGCGCAAGCCGCCGGTCGAGCTTTCGGCTGCAAATGACGGCTCTGAAGGCGGCGACGTCGCGGCATAGACTGACCTGGAACGCGGAATGACTGGAGCGGGCAGGTCAGAAATACTTGCTGGTAAAGGATTATTCAGCCTGTCCGGCAAGGTGTTGTTCAGCCATCACTCCTAAAGTGCCCCTGATTCAACCGAGGGGGGGCCGGTGCCGTTGCAGTCGTCCGTGCATATTGTCAGTCGTATCTTGCTCGATCTGAGCGAGATCGAAGCCATGCAGGCCGAATGGCGCGCGCTGGAACAGGATTGCGCCGATCCGCTGACCTATTTCCAGAGCTATGACTGGTGCCGCAACTGGCTGGTGCATCACGCCGAGGCGCTGAACGCCAGGCCGGTCATTCTGACGTTCTGGCGGGACGAGGTCTTGCTGGCGATCTGGCCGCTGATGGCGGTGCCTGATGCGGGGGTCAGCCGGCTCGAAACGCTGGGCGTGCCCCATGCGCAATATTGCGGAATGCTGTTGCGGCGCGGCGAGAAGGCGGAGAGCCTGCGCAATGTGGTGCGCGACGCCATAAGGCAATCGGGGTGCGACGTGGCACTGATGCGCGCGGTCCCATCGGGGAGTGCGTTGGCCAAGGTACTGGAGGATGTGCCTTCGGTTCCGGGTTCGGAAAACATCTCCTCGCTGCTCGATCTTTCCATTTACGATTCCGCCGCCGATTACACAGAGCGCCTGGGCAAGCTCCAGAAGCGCAACCGCAATCGGCGTCGCAATCATCTTGCCCGCCTGGGTGAGCTGAGCTTTTCGGTGCTCTGGCCTGATCACCCGGACTATGCCGATCTGGTGCGCCAGTGTGCGCAGATGAAGCGCCGCTGGATCAGCGAAACGGGCCGTTTCAGCAAGGGCTTTTCCATTCCGGGCTATGACGGGTTTCTTGCAGGCTTGCCCGGGGATGAAGCGGCGAAGTCGGGCGCCTGCCTCTCCGTCCTGCGCGCCGGCGAGCGCGTGGTGGCCCTCGAAATCGGGTTCATCCGTCAGAGGCATTACTATGCCTATGTCGGCAGCTTTGACTGGGACCTGCGCCATTTGTCACCCGGCAAGGTGCAGATGGATATGACGGTTGGCTGGCTGATCGACAATGGCATCGACACCTATGACCTGATGATCGATCCGGCTGATTACAAATCGAGCTGGAGCAGCAGCAATCTGACGGTAACGAGCCATGCCGAGGCTCTGACCTGGAAGGGGCAGGTCTATGCTGCGACCTGGCTTCTGAC
This sequence comes from Pseudomonadota bacterium, assembly GCA_023433775.1. Taxonomy (GTDB): domain Bacteria; phylum Pseudomonadota; class Alphaproteobacteria; order Rhizobiales; family Devosiaceae; genus Devosia. The sequence continues at coordinate 10,938 of JAEYTY010000134.1, forward strand.
AGTTCGCCCGGCACTCAAGCGCATACGCCGCCGGATGCCGCACCTGTTACAAACCGCCTTTGCTGTGCTGCGGGGCTCGGCCCTCCTGCTGCTCTATGTCTGACAAAGGACACGCGCCCCTCGACGCGGCCATTGCGCTGTTCATCCGCGTGGCCAGCGCCGGGCTGGTCTTCGGTTTGCAGGTGCTGCTGGCGCGGCTGATGCCGGCAGATGGCTATGGCGGCTTTGTTACGCTCTGGACCTGGATGCTGGCGCTGGGCAGCTTTGCGGCCCTGGGTTTTGCCGATTCCAGCGTGCGCTTCCTGCCGCGCTATCATCTGCGCGGACGGCACGCGGCACTGCGCGGCTTTTGGCGCAGCGGGCTGACAATTGTGCTGGTCACCAGCTGCCTCGCCGCTGCGCTGGCGGCGATCTTGGCAATTGTCCTTGTCGGGCTCGATGGCGTTGGGCTGACCATTGTGCTGGTGGCCATCGGCGCGCCGTTTCTGGCTATCGAATATTTTCTCGAGGGCGTCTCGCGCAGCTTTGGCTGGTATCGGCTGGCGGCGGTGCCCGTCTATATCCTGCGCCCACTGCTGATCGCGGGGATATGCCTCATCCTCGTTTCGCTGGGCGTCGAGCTGACGCTGCCCGTGGTGGGGGCGGTGCTGGTTGTTTCGATGGCAATCGTAACAATGGGGCTGGCTTTGCTGGTCAGGCGCCGCCTGAGGGCCTTGATGTCGGACAGCGCGGGTCGTGCGACGCCGAAGCAGCGCCGGCTGTGGCTCATGGCGTCGCTGCCCCTGGTCGTTCTCTCCGGCCTCGAAGACCTGACGCAATATGCCGATGTGCTGATCCTGAGCCTGCTGAGCGAGCCTGAAGTGGTGGGCATCTATTTTGCGGCGGCGCGGGCGCTGGCGCTGGCGGGCTTTGTTGCCTATGCGATGACGCTGGTGGCCGGGCGCCGATTTGCGCTTGATCTGGCCGATAGTGACCGGGCCCAGTTGCAGCACAATATGCTTGAGGCGACGCGGCTGACCTTCTGGGCCACTGTGGTCGCCGTCATCATCGCCCTGCTGGCCGGGCCGCTTCTGCTGGGCGCTTTTGGTCCGGGCTTCCTTGTCGGCCAGAGCGTCATGCTGGTGTTGGGACTGGGCCTCGTGGTTCGGGCCATGTCGGGGCAGGCGGCCGAAATGCTGGTGGTGGCCGGGCGGCAGCGCGAGGCTCTGGGCATTGGTGCCCTTATCCTCGTCATCAATGCCGCCCTGTGCTTTGCCCTGGTGCCGGGCTTTGGCATTATCGGTGCGGCCACGGCGACTGCTATCGCCATGGCCTGCCGTACATTGGCACTGGTTATCGTGCTCTGGCGTGTCGAAAGGCTGCGGGTTCTGTCCTTCGGTCTGCCCACGCTGCGGGTCGCCTAGTCGCGGTTTTCACCAGCGCGCATCAGATAGACGCTGCCGGCGACATCCACGCGGCGGAAAAGCACCGCCGAGAGCGCGTCATCCATGACTTCGGTTTCGCGCCAGACAACATCGATCGAGGTGTCCTGGCCCAGTTGGCGGTCAATGCCGATGAAGCGATAGGGCGTTGCGTCGCCGATGGATTCGGGGTGTTCGCCGCCAGTCCATTGATAGGACCCGCTTTCGGCATTGGCCCAGAAGCCGAGCACGGCGAGTTCTGCCACGGCATGGGCGGGCGTCGCCACCTCCTCCGCCTCCTTTGCATAGAGTTCGGGCCAGACCGGCAGATTGCCGGGAATTTCCTCCCATTCGCCCGTTTCATCAAAGCCGACAAAGGGATCGAGGCAGGGGCGGCCCATGCAATCGGCCTTGGATGCCGCTTTTTCGGGGATGACCATGCTGCTGGCATCCATAAGAGCCGCGCTACTGCCCATAAGCGGCTGAAAAATGAAGCGCCAGGCCATGTGATCGCCCAGGCCGAAAGCCTCAGCATCGGCCACGTCACCCTCACCATAATCGGCAATCACCTGTTTGCGGATGGAGGGGCCAAGATTGTAGTGACGGACCTCGATGAAGCTCACGGGGCCATATTCTTCGTCCACCATCTCGCCATAGGAGAGGGCGGTGCGCGTGCGGGTGGATGGGATTTCTGCGGTGGCGATGATCAGCGCTTTTTCGAGTGGGCCGACGGAGCCGCCCGGCGAAATTTCACCATTGTCGACCCACTCATCGAGCAGAACCTTTTCTAGCAGCGAGACATCGACGCGCTCGAAGCCATCGGCCTCGATGAAACGGTTGATTTCGGCATCCAGAGACTGGGCCGAGGCGAGAGCGGTGGTGGCAAGCAGCAGGGCCGTGGTGGCGATGAAGCGGATCATGAATTCCCCCAAAATGGATATGGCACTGGTAACGCCGTCAGCCTGAACGGAGAATGACTGGAATTGGGTGGTTTTGACCAGCCTTTGGCTCGTCAAATGTCCTGATCCGGATCGAGCGCACGGGCGACGAAGTCTTCCGGATCGGCGGTAAAGTCCTGATAGAGCCGGAAATGCTGCGTCTGGAGGAGGCTGGTTTCAGAGAGGCCGCCGCGGGTGATTTCGAGCAGGCGCGCGCCGGGCACTGACATCAGGATGGGCGAGTGGGTGGCCATGATGATCTGGGCGTTTGAGGCCTGCTGCACCGCGTTGAGCAGGCGCAGAAGTTCGATCTGGCGCTTGGGCGAGAGGGCGCTTTCGGGTTCGTCGAGGAAATAGATGCCCTGGCGCTGCATCCGTTCCTCGAAGAAGCGGACAAAGCCTTCGCCATGGCTCCAGGAGAGAAAATCGGGCGGCGCGGCATGGGCGTCGATGGCGGCTTCGTCAAGATAACGGGCGACGGAAAAGAAGGATTCTGCTTTGAAAAACCAGCCCTTGGTGACTTTTGGCAGCCAGGAGGCGCGGAGGCTTTCGCCCAGTTCGGCGCCGCTTCGGTCAATGGCGCGGGAATGGTCCATAGGCCTATAGCCCTTGCCGCCGCCGGCTTCGTCATAGCCGCAAAGGGCGGCGATGGCTTCCACGAGGGTGGATTTGCCGGAGCCGTTTTCGCCGATGATGATGGTGACCGGGGTGGTAAAATCGAGCTCGAAAGTCTCATTCAGCCAGGGGAGGTTGAAGGGGTAGCGCTCCTGTTCGAGCGGTTTGTCATCACGCAGCCAGAGGCGCTTCAAATAGGGCGCGGGCAGGCTGGTGCCCGTGGTCTTTCGCATCGCAATTCCTCATCTATTTCAATGCGGTAGCGGAGAAAGTGCCGGCCCGTTATGGCGGGCCGGCTGATATTTGCGTCAAGCCAGGAAATAGTCCTGCAGCGGACGCACGGTGAGGCTGCCATTGTGCAGTGCAACAATGCCTTCCACCGCGGCAAGGGCGCCGTCGATGGTGGTGTAATAGGGGATCTTGGCGAGCAGCGCGGTGCGGCGAATATCGCGGCTGTCGCTGATCGACTTGAGGCCATCGGTGGTGTTGATCACCAGCTGAACGCCGCCATTCTTCATCGAATCCACGATATGCGGACGGCCCTCGAGCACTTTGTTGATCTTGGTGGCCGGGACGCTGTTATCGTTGAGGTAGCGCGCTGTGCCGCCGGTGGCCAGAATGGTGAAGCCGGCTTCCACCAGATGGCGCGCCATATCGACGATATATTGCTTGTCCTCATCGCGGACCGAAATGAAGGCCGTGCCCGAGGTCGGAACCTTCTGGCCGGCGCCCATCTGGGACTTGGCAAAGGCCATGGCGAAATCGGTGTCGAGACCGATGACTTCGCCGGTCGACTTCATTTCCGGGCCGAGCACCGTATCGACGCCGGGGAAGCGGTTGAACGGGAAGACGGCTTCCTTGACGGCGATGTGCTTGAGCGTCTTCTCGGTGAGATTGAAGCTGGCCAGGCTTTCGCCGGCCATGACGCGCGAGGCGATCTTGGCGATGGGCGCGCCGATGACCTTGGCCACGAAGGGCACGGTGCGGCTGGCGCGCGGGTTCACTTCGATGAGGTAGATTGTGTCGTCCTTATAGGCGAACTGCACGTTCATGAGGCCGCCGACCTTGAGCGCGAAGGCGAGCTCGGTGGTCTGGCGCTTGAGTTCGGCAACCACCTCGGGGGAGAGCGAGCGCGGGGGCAGGGAGCAGGCAGAGTCGCCGGAGTGAATGCCGGCTTCCTCGATATGCTCCATGATGCCGGCCACAAACACATCCTTGCCGTCGCAAAGCGCATCGACGTCGATTTCGATGGCGCCGGAGAGATAGGCGTCGAACAGCAGCGGATTGTCGGAGAGGACCGAATTGATCTGGCCGGTCTTGTCGTTGGGGTAGCGCTGAAGAATATCGGGCGGGACGAGGCCGGTCAGCGTATCCTGCACATAACGCTCAAACTCGCTGGCCGAATGGACGATGGCCATGGCGCGGCCACCCAGCACATAGGATGGGCGGATGACCAGCGGATAGCCCAAGCGTTCGGCGACGAGGCGGGCCTGCTCGAGGCTATAGGCGATGCCGTTCTTGGGCTGGGTCAGTTCCAGCTTGTTGAGCAGTTTCATGAACAAGTCGCGGTCTTCGGCAAGGTCAATGGCGTCGGGCTGGGTACCCAGGATCGGCACGCCAGCCTTCTGCACGGCCTCGGCCAGGTTCAGCGGGGTCTGGCCGCCGAACTGCACGATAACGCCATGCAGCGTGCCGTTCTCTTTTTCGCGCAGCAGGATTTCGATGACGTCTTCCTCGGTCAGCGGCTCGAAATAGAGGCGGTCGGAAGTGTCGTAATCGGTCGAGACGGTTTCGGGATTGCAGTTGACCATGATGGTTTCATAGCCAGCGTCGGCCAGCGCGAAGGCGGCGTGGCAGCAGCAATAGTCGAACTCGATGCCCTGGCCGATGCGGTTGGGGCCGCCGCCGAGAATGACGACCTTCTTGCGGTCGCTTGGGCGCGATTCATCTGCCACGGCGCCGGCAAAGGGCAGCTCATAGGTCGAATACATATAGGCGGTGGGCGAGGCGAATTCGGCGGCGCTTGTATCGATGCGCTTATAGGCGGGCCGCACTTCGAGGCTGTGACGGAGCTTGCGCACGTCGCTGGGCTTCAACCCGGCAAGCTGGGCCAGGCGCGCGTCGGAAAAGCCCATGGACTTGAGCTGGCGCAGATTGACCGCGTCCTGCGGCAGGCCGAATTCCTTCACCTTGGCTTCCATATCGACGATGCCCTGCATCTGCTCGAGGAACCAGGGGTCGATCTTGCAGGCCTCAAAGATGTCTTCAAGGCTCATGCCGAGGCGCATGGCTTCGGCCACATGCAGCAGGCGCTGCGGCGTCGGTGTGCCGAGGGCCTGCTTGATGGCGGCGGTGTCCTCGCCTTCGCCAAGGCCGGGAATGCCGATCTCGTTGAGGCCGGTGAGGCCGGTTTCGAGCGAGCGCAGGGCCTTTTGCAGCGATTCCTGGAAGGTGCGGCCAATGGCCATGGCTTCGCCCACCGACTTCATCGAGGTGGTCAGGCGATTGTCGGCGCCCGGGAACTTTTCGAAGGCAAAGCGCGGGATTTTGGTGACGACATAGTCGATTGTGGGCTCGAAGGTGGCCGGGGTGGCGCCGCCGGTGATGTCGTTTTCGAGCTCATCGAGCGTGTAGCCGACGGCGAGGCGGGCGGCGACCTTGGCGATGGGGAAGCCGGTGGCCTTGGACGCCAGCGCCGAGGAGCGCGACACGCGCGGGTTCATCTCGATGACGACCATGCGGCCGTCCTTGGGATTGATGCCGAACTGGACGTTGGAGCCGCCGGTTTCCACCCCGATCTCGCGCAAAACCGCCAGCGAGGCGTCGCGCATGATCTGGTATTCCTTGTCGGTCAGCGTCAGGGCCGGGGCGACGGTGATCGAGTCGCCGGTATGCACGCCCATCGGGTCGATATTTTCGATGGAACAGATGATGATGCAATTGTCCTTCTTATCGCGGACAACCTCCATCTCGTATTCCTTCCAGCCGAGCACGCTTTCCTCGACCAGCACTTCATTGGTGGGCGAAGCGTCGATGCCGCTTTCGCAGATGGCGAGATATTCCTCGCGGTTGTAAGCGATGCCGCCGCCAGTGCCGCCCAGGGTGAAGCTGGGGCGGATAATGCAGGGCAGGCCGATGACTTCCAGCGCCTGCAGGGCTTCAATGGTGTTGTGGGCGAGCATGGAGCGCGGGGTTTCGAGCCCGATCTTCTTCATGGCGTCGCGGAACAGCTCGCGATCTTCGGCCTTGTCGATGGCCTCGGCGGTGGCGCCGATCATTTCCACATTGAACTTGTCGAGCACGCCCATCTTGCGCAGGCTCAGCGCACAGTTCAGCGCCGTCTGGCCGCCCATGGTCGGCAGCAGCGCGTCGGGGCGCTCCTTCTCGATAATCTTGGCGACCACTTCGGGGGTGATCGGCTCCATATAGGTGGCGTCGGCCAGGTCCGGATCAGTCATGATCGTCGCCGGGTTCGAGTTCACCAGGATGATCCGATAGCCCTCTTCCTTCAGCGCCTTGCAGGCCTGAGTGCCCGAATAATCAAACTCGCAAGCCTGCCCGATAATGATCGGACCCGCACCGATGATGAGGATCGATTTGATATCGGTACGTTTTGGCATTTTTGGGCTCGCTCGGGCTCGTATTCAGTACACGGCGGGCGAGGAGAAGAATCGCCCGGACACACCCGTCCGCGCGAAACCCGCGTGGCAGTTGAGCACTGCGGCGCAGGGGAAGAGATCAGACATGGTGGTTAGGTGGGCGGTTTAGCGGAAAGGGGCGGGGAAGGGAAGGGGTCCAAGCCGATCAAATCCCGCCTTTCACTGCGCGGCCGGCTGGATGTCCTCGGGCTGGCTCATGCTTGATTGCTCAGTGGGGCAGCGGAAGGGCAGGAATGTGCTGGCGGCGCCCTCGTTCATCATCACCATTGTCAGGAGATCGGCGATCTCGCGTTCCTGATTTGAGGTCGGGCAGGCGGCCACGGTTTCCGTGCAACCCGAGGCGATGAAGTTCTCGTTGGTGGCGAGGAAATTGTAATTGATGTCGTCCGACCCGACGCTGTCGAGCGCGCGACCCCAGGCATCGGCATAAAGCGCGCATTTCTGCTCCTGCCAAGCGGAGGATTCCTGGGCTGCTGCCGGGACGGCCATGAGCAGGGCAAGAATGAGGATGGCGCGCATCACATGGCCTCGCGGGGCTGGGCGCAGTCCTTGTCGCCGGTCTCTGTCCTTTCATCCAGGCAATCGCACTGGTTTTGGAAGCGCGCGATGTCGTCCTCTGTCAGCTTGTCGCCCGAGATCAGCAGGTCGAGCTGGGAGCGGCAGAGCTGGGCCTCGACGGACGGCGCTGGCGTCATTTGCGCCGAGGCGGGGGAGGAGAGGAGGGTGAGGAGGAGGATAAGAGCGCTGCGCATGGGAGGTCCGGGGCAGGGATGCGCTGGGTGTGATAGGGGAATGCGGTGTTTGCGTGGCGGGGTGGGCTTCTACCTGCTTGTTCTCGCCAACAAGGCGCCGATGTGTCTATTTGGATGGTAACGCATACTGCTTGGATCAGTCTTTATGAATATCTTCGACGTATTCACCACCGAAGAGTTGGATGAGCTTCCCGAGGATGGCCGCATCGCGTTCATCCAACTGACCCGGAAGGCTCAAGCGGTTCTGGATGAGCGAGTAAGTAGGATCAACGAGGAGAGTGAAGAAGGATGGCGCTTAATAATGGCGGAGCGGCTGGACTTCATGAATCTTGTCGTCGCTGCTGGTCGCAGACTAGAAGTCGATGTCTTTGTGAATTACGAAGTGCCATCCGATTCTCGTTGGGATCAAGACAACTATAACCAGTTCAAGAGAGACTTGGATCACTACCTTACCCAGATGGCGCTAGACAACTCAATACGCGGAAAAAAGGACGGTATCGAGCTTCCTGCCAAATCGAAGGATAGAATAAGGCAGCATATTCATGCGTTGAAGCGCATTATCGATCAGTCAGGTATAGACGAAGATAGGAAGATTTCCCTTCTCGACAAGCTTGAACGATTTGAGAAGGAGCTTGAAAAAAGACGCATTCCGTTGAGCGCCGTGGGCCTGTTGGCCATAACGCTTCTTAGCGCGCCCGGCGGGATGTCTCAGTCATACGATCTCGCCAACAAGCTAATTACGAATATCTTCCAAGAGGTGCATGAAGCGAAAGTAGCGGAGGACACGAAGCGCCAATTGCCCTCGACTGCTGAACCAGCAAAAATTGCGCCGCCACGGAAGCCAAGCGAAAAGCCCGTCGAACCGGCCTTTTCGCGCCGTGGTATGGATGACGACATTCCATTCTAGTCCGCAACACTCTCGCCGGAGCAAGGCATGAGCAAGTTTGGCAAGGACCTGATCGAGGCGATGAGCGAAACGCTGGCGCATGTCGAGGGCGCGGCGACGGGCGTGGCCGAGCATCGGATTGATCTTGAAGCTATTGATCCCTGCGCAATCCGCAAGTCGTTGGACCTGGCGCAGGATCAGATGGCACCTGCAACGCCCCGGCAAGGGGCGAAGAAGTAACTACTGGTTTGTCGAGCTCGTGGCTCACCCCCTCCTAGCTACGCTAAGGCCTTCGGCCAAGCTTCGCTTGCCTCCCCCATCAAAAGGGGGAGGTGGGCGCCGGTGGTTGTGGTCATGTCAGGGCAGGACACTGATGCTGTTTGTTGGCTTGGTCATGTGGCACAATTCTCCCAACAAACTCGATGCGACACCTCCCCCTAGATGGGGGAGGCAAGCGGAGCTTGGCCGTCAGGCCTAGCGCAGCTCGGAGGGGGTGACGGCGCGCTGTTTCACTCAATGGATCCACCGCAACTTATCCAACTTATCCCCGGTCCAAAAGCCTCAGGCATACTGCCCTCATCAACCGGGCAGAGGTGGAGTTGTAACGATCAACTGCCCGGTGACAGTCGGGAGGCCCCTGAATCGTTACGGGGGCTGTGTCCGGGGATGGGTTCGCGGCAGTAATGTCCCCCTAGGAAACCCCCTGCAAGCATTCCCGGCGCTCCGAGACGTCTTGCGTCTCATTTTTAAATTTCGAGACAAAAGGCGTCTCGGAGCACCATCGACTAAAGCAAAACCGGGGGTTTTCCGACCGCTCGGCGAGGAGGCTTGCCCAATCCGACATGAACTATGTTCAAAGCCGTTTTACACTTAGCCCGCTGGCTGCCGCAGGATCTTTTCCATCTTTTTGCCGGCAGCGACTTCGTCGACGAGTTTGTCGAGATAGCGGATTTCGCGCATCAGGGGTTCTTCGATCTCTTCGATCTGGACGCCGCAGATTTTGCCTTTGATGAGGGCGCGGTTGGGGTTGAGGCGCGGCGCTTTGGCGAAGAAGTCTTCGAAACTGGTGAGGTTTTCGAGTTCGTGCGCGAGGGAGGCGGGGTCGTGGCCGGTGAGCCAGCAGGTGACCTGATCCACCTCTTCCTTCGTGTGGCCCTTGCGCTCCGCCTTGGCGACATAGTGACGGTAAACGCTGGCGACGCTCATGGCGTAGATGCGGTGGTTGGCGTCGGATTTCATGCGGATTGCCCTCAAGCCAGGGGTGCGGTTCTGGCGGGCGAGACTAGCATGGACCGCGCGCAGTGTCAGGCCGCGCGTGCCGTTTGCTGGCTTTTGAGCGCCGCGATGATCTGGCGCGCGGAGCATGGTTTGGGGATGAAGACGGCGCCTTGTGGCAGATCGGCCGGACCGGGGCGGACGCCGCCGGACATGACGACGATGGGCAGGCCGGGGCGGAGAAGAGCCGCTTCACGCGCCAGTTGCAGGCCGGAAACGGGCCCGGGCAGCTCGATATCGGTGACGAGGGCATCGACCGGCGACTTGAGCAGGGTGGCAGCGGCGCCTTCGGTGGTCGAGAGGGGGAGAGACTCGATGCCGCAATCGGCAAGAGAGTCGATGAGGTCGAGAAGGATGAGCATTTCATCTTCGACAACCAGAACGCGGGCCAGGTCCGTCATATCCGTTCTCCTCATTGCATGGGAGAGACAAGCCGCGAAGGGGGAGGAAGTTTCCGCAGGGAAGGGAAAGCTGGCGGATATGGTTAGCGGTTAATTAAAATTGTCGCTATCGGGACGCTAGGCGAAGAAAAGCCCGGCATCGCTGCCGGGCCCTTTGGGGTCAGAGCTTACCAGCGCTGACGGCCGTACCAGTCATCGACGTCCTTGCGGACTTCGTCCTTGGCCTTGCCGTAGCGTTCCTGGATTTTGCCTTCCAGCTGCTCGCGGTTGCCGTTGATCTGGGCGATGTCATCGTCAGTGAGCTTGCCCCACTGTTCCTTGACCTTGCCCGTCATCTGCTTCCAGCTGCCTTCGACACGATTCCAGTCCATGATGGATCTCCTCTTTGATGAGTATGGGAGATAAACGTGCGAGAGCGCGCCGCGTTCCGTATCGGGTGTTGCAATCAGCCGAGATCGGCCTGCCACAGACCGACGCGGAGACCGCCATGGAGGACGGTGGGTTCGGTGAGGGTGAGATTGAGGCCGGTGGCGCGGGCGAGATCGCGGTCGGAGGTGACGAGGCCGAGGCGCCAGCCCGAGAAGCGGGTCTTGAGGACCGTGCCCAGCGTGCGATGCAGCGCCATCAGCGGGGCCTTGTTGCCCAGCCGCGTGCCATAGGGCGGGTTGATGATGACGAGACCAGGCGGACCTTCGGGCGGGGTGAGATCGTCGATGGATTGCTGCTCGAAGCGGGTGAGGGAAGCGACGCCGGCACGGGTGGCATTTTCATGGCTCATGCGGATGGCGCCGGCGTCACGATCTGAGCCGTGGAAGAGGACAGACGGCGCGTTGAGCGCGGGCGGTTGGCGCAGGGTGGCCCAAGCGGCGGGGTCGAAGCCGGGGAGGTGTTCGAAGGCGAAGCTGCGGGCGCGGCCCGGCTGAAGGCCGAGCGCGATTTCGGCGGCTTCGATGACAAAGGTGCCGGAGCCGCACATGGGGTCGAGAATGGGCTCGGCGCCTGTATAGCCGCATTGGCGCAGGAACATGGCCGCCATGGTTTCGCGCATGGGGGCCGTGTTGACCGCTTCCTTGAAGCCGCGCTTGTGGAGGGAGGCGCCGGAGGTATCGAGGCTGATGGTGACGAGATCATCCTCGATGCGGACCATAACGCGGAGGGTTGCGTCTTCGGCGATCGGGGCGCCGACGGTTTTGGTGATGGCGCGGGCAACACGCTGTGCGGCGGCGCCGGCGTGATAGATGCGCGACCGGCGGCAGGAGGCTTCGACATGTACCGGCACATCGGGGCGGAGGATGGCGGCCCAATCGAGCTTGCTGGCGCGCTTGTCGAGCTGGACCAGATGCATGGCGCGGAAGGAGGCGACGCGGGCGAGAACGCGCGTGGCGCCGCGCAGGACGAGATTGGCGCGCCAGACGTCGGGCCAGGTGCCCGAAAAGGTGACGCCGCCATCGGTGACTTTGGCGGCAGAGAAACCTGCGACGCGGGCTTCGTCGCAAAGCGGGGCTTCGAGGCCGGGGGTGGCGACGAGATAGATGTCAAAAGGCGCGGTGCTCATGGCGGAGGCTTAGCCGGGCGCGCCTGCGCTAGCAAGTTCTGCGCATTGAGGGTTACGCGCGGCGAAGTCCGTGCTTATATCGGCACAAGGCGATGAATCGCGCGCCAGAGAACAAATGATAATCGGAGAGCCTCACTATGACCGAATATGTGCCACCCAAGGTCTGGACCTGGGACAAGGATAATGGCGGGGCTTTCGCCAGCACGAACCGGCCAATTGCCGGGGCAACGCATGAGAAGGAATTGCCGCGCGGCGAGCATCCCTTGCAGTTGCATTCGCTGGCGACGCCGAACGGGCAGAAGGTCACCATCATGCTCGAAGAGCTGCTGGCGGCCGGGCATGACGCCGAATATGACGCCTACCTCATCAATATCGGCAAGGGCGACCAGTTCGGGTCGGGCTTTGTGGCCATCAATCCGAATTCCAAAATTCCGGCGATGATGGATTATGGTCCGAAGGAACCTATCCGGCTGTTTGAAAGCGGATCGATGTTGGTCTATCTGGCCGACAAATTTGGTGCCTTCCTCAGCAAGGATGTGGCCAAGAGAGCCGAGACGATGAACTGGCTGTTCTGGCAGATGGGCAGCGCGCCCTTCGTGGGAGGCGGGTTTGGGCACTTCTACGCCTACGCGCCCGAGAAGCTGGAATATCCGATCAATCGCTATGCGATGGAAACCAAGCGGCAGCTCGACGTGCTGGACCGGCAATTAGCGGAACATGAATTCGTGGCAGGATCGGAATACACCATCGCCGACATGGCGATTTTCCCCTGGTATGGCGGGATGGTTCTGGGCCGGGCCTATAATGCCGGCGAGTTTCTCGACGTCACCAGCTACAAGAACCTGACGCGCTGGGCCAAGCAGATCGATGCGCGCGAACCGGTGAAACGCGGACGCTGCGTCAATGCCGCCGGTGGACCGGAGGATGAGCATCTGCACGAGCGGCATTCGGCGGCGGATATCGACAAAGTGCTGAAGATCCGCAAAGAACGCGGCACGGTTTAAGGAAAAAGTCCCCGCGAAAGCGGGGATTTTTGTTCCTGCTCGTCGAAATTTACGGGTCTCATTCGTCGTATGATCAGGACATGATTGGAGGACGATATGCGTTTTATGGCGCTGGTTTACTTTGAGCCCGGTTCTATGGACCATCTCACGGCGGAGGATTTTCGCCAGCTCGATGATGCCACGATCGAGCATGACCGCAGGTTGCGGGCGAGCGGGCATCTGCTGTTGGCATCGCCGCTGGCGGGGCTGGAGACGGCGCGGTCGCTGCGCGATGTTGATGGGCAGGTGATCGCCACGGACGGGCCATATGCGGAGGCCAAGGAAGTGGTCGGCGGTTTCCTGCTGCTGGAAGCAGAAAGCATGGATGCGCTGACGCCGTTATTCCACGACGACCCGATCCTTAAATATGGGCGGATGGAAATCCGGCCGCTGGTTGTGCACACCCATAGCGAGACGGGCGAAGGCCGACCGGATCTGCTGCTGGGGTGAGCAGACCTGCTAGTGCGTCACCCAGTGGAAGCGGGTGCCGTCCATGCCGTCGGGTGTGGGACCCGGACTGTCGGCGCGAATGTTGCCGTCGGGGTGGATGCGCAGGAAGCGATTGGTGGCGAGCGACATGAGGATGATTTCGCCGGTGGGCGTTTCCATCCATTGCCACTGGGTCGCCTTGCCGGTGAGGCCGCCCACCGTGACAACGCCGCCATGGGTGACGGAGAGTGGACCGTCCTTGTGGTGGAGGATGACGCGACCAAGTTCCACTGCCTCGACGCGCAAATCCATGGGTGGGCCTGCGAGGACCGTGCCGTGATCGAAGCTGAAGCCCCAAGTGGGTGCATCGGCGCGGACCAATGTGCCGCGCTGGCCGGCGGGGATGGGTTGCATGAGGCCGCGTGGATGGGGCTCCTGAACGACGAAACTATCGAAGTCGGCATGGCCGCCTTCATTGCCCTGGCCGTTATAGGCGAAGAGGGCGTAGCGGATGCCTTGGAAGGTCTTGAGCTGGAAGATCATGATCATCTGCTCGCCCAGCGCGGTGAAATTCTTCCCGTCTGCTGACCAGGAGAAGCGCGCGGTTTCGCTGAGAAAATCGCATTCGGCGCGGAGCCAGATATTTGGGCCCGGCGCGGGGACGGAGATGGTCTTTCCGGTCTGATAGTCGAAGATCTGTATGTCAAAGCCGCTGGAGCTGTGGGCCAGGCCAATCCAGCGCCATGGCATTCCGAGGAGTGCGAGGCCGGCGAGGTCGCCTTGTTGCAGGTTTGATCCGTCAAGCCTGGTGGTGGCGGTGGAAATGGGACCGATGGCGCGCTGGGTGAGAGAATTTTTGGCGTGCCAGAAATCGGGCGCCGGGAGTGTTTTGAGGCGCAGGTGACCGGGGCGTTCGCTCAGCGTCCATTTGGTGGCGACGGGGACGTGGTTCCACTGCCAGAGCGGGTTGAGGGCGGGACCGTCGAAGGTATCGTCGCGGCTGGGCCAGGGGACCGAGATGTCGGAGAGCTTGGTGTTGGGTTTGACCCAGGTGCGTGGGGTGCGGCCGAGATTGCCGGGGAGGCCGAAATAGGGCCAGCCTTCGTGCCAGGTGATGGGCGACAGGCAGGTGAGGCGACCGAGGGAATTGTAGTCCATCATCGACCATCCCCACCACTCGCCGCCGGGCGTATCGACAATGCCGCCCTGATGGAGATTGAGGCGGCCATTGGCGGCGGGGTTGGGCGGGACGATGTCGAAATGCGGTGAGAGGGTGAAGGGAATGCCGGCGCCCTTGATTTTGTAGCCTTCCATGAGGCCGAAATCTTCGTCGATGGAAATGGCCGGGTTGATCTCCCAAGGGCCGTTGAGGTGATCAGCGCGGGCACAGGGCATCCGCATCCTGCCGACATACCAGGCGCTGGTGATGAAGTATCTGCCGTCGACTTTGTAGAAGTGTGCGCCTTCGCCCATGAGGCTATCGGGCGGGGTGAGGTCGCGCTCGGTGCCGGGCAGGACGCGGTGAAGGCTTTCGTCGAGCTCGGCAATTTTCAGATTGCGATAGCCCCAGACGACGTAGGAGCGGCCATCATCATCAAAGAAGATGGTGAGGTCGTGATAATTGTAGTCGGCTTCGGAATGCGTCCATGGACCGCGCGGATCGGTGGCCGTGTAGATTTGCGTCTTCTGCTTGTTGACGTTGGAGAAGATGTAGAAGGTGCCGTTCCTGTAGCGAATGCAGGGCGCCCAGATGCCCTGGCCATAAATCTCACCACCGTCGAGGCGAAATTCGGGGCCGAGGTCCAGCGTTTCAACCGCGTAGGAAAGCAGGGTCCAGTTCACCAGGTCGGTCGAATGCAGCACCGGCAGGCCGGGCATGGCGTGCATGGTGGTGCCAGTCATGTAGAAGTCCTCGCCGACACGGATGATGTCGGGATCTGAGAATTCCTCGTAAAAGAGGGGATTGGTGTAAGTGCCGTTGCCGTTGTCGGCGGTCCAGGTCGCGCTAGTCTTGTTCATGGGCTCATCATTGTTGCGCGGTCTTGTCTGTTTGTCGCAGCCTAGCAGATGATGCCCGCACGGCCAGATCGGGACAGAGTGAAATCAGGGGACAGCACGGAATACACGGCCTGTTAAGTCTAGTTCGCGCAATATGCAGGACGGGTGGGGGCGCAGAAGCGCGACCGGCTCGTGAATTTTGGAATGCATCCGGGTCGGTTCCATGCGTCTTATTCTCGGTGTAATAACCGTTTTTGCCTGCGTTTTCGGCGGATACGCCGCGATGGGCGGTCACCTGGAGGTGCTGTGGCAGCCCTTCGAGTTCGTCATCATCCTTGGTGCAGCCATCGGCGCCTTTATCATCGCCAATGGCGCGCCGGTGCTCAAAGCCGTGCCAAGCATGTTCGGCACTATGTTCAAGGGCCCCAAATATAACAAGGCGGCTTATGTCGAACTGCTGGGAATGCAGTTCAGCCTGTTCAAGCTGGTGCAGCAGAAGGGCATTCTGGGGCTCGAGCCACATATCGAAGACCCGCACAATTCATCGCTGTTCAACGCCTTCCCGACCTTTGCCAAGAACCACCATGCGGTGGAATTTGTCTGCGACTACATGCGCATGGTCACCATGGGCTCGAACAATGTCCATGAGATGGACGCGCTGATGGATGAGGAACTGGAAACGCACCACCAGGAGCAGGAGCGGCTGGTTTCGGCCATGCAGGCGATTGCTGACGGCACGCCGGCGCTGGGTATCGTGGCCGCCGTTCTGGGCGTGATCAAGACCATGGGCGCCATTTCGGAGCCGCCGGAAGTGCTGGGCCACCTGATCGGTGGCGCTCTCGTCGGTACGTTCTTCGGCGTGTTTGTTGCCTATGGCTTCTTCGGCCCCATGGCGCAGTCGCTCAAGAGCACCTTTGAAGCCGAGTCGAAGTACTTCCTGTCGCTCAAGGTTGGCCTTCTGGCCCATATCGGCGGGCAGCCGCCGGTGATGGCGATCGAATTCGCCCGCAAGGCGCTGATGAGCGAAGTGCGCCCGACCTTCAACGAAGTCGAAGCCGCTACGGCAGCGCTGCCTTCCACCAACTGAGTGCGCTGACAGGATAGCGGCATCATGGCCAATTACGACCAGCCTATCATCATCAAGAAGGTCAAAAAGGCGTCCCATGCGCATCATGGCGGCGCCTGGAAGATTGCCTATGCCGACTTCGTGACGGCCATGATGGCGTTCTTCCTGCTCATGTGGCTGATCAGCATGACCACGCCTGAGCAGAAGGAAGGCCTGGCCGACTATTTTGCACCCTCCGCGCTGAGTGTTTCGACGAGTGGCGCAGGCGGGGTGATGGGCGGCAATGCGCTCGATGATTCCGGCAACCAGATGTCGGGCTCTTCAGCCGATGTCATCGAGGAAAAGCCGGCTTCGCCGCAGAGCGCGGAAACCGGCAAGGAAAGCGAAACCGGCGGACCGGCGCTGGAAAGTGGCAGCGAGCAGAAGGCGAGCAGCGAGAGCCAGTATAATCTGAAGGCTATCGACAACCAGACCTTCCACAGTGCGGCGGCCAGCATCAGGCAGGCCTGGCAGTCGATGCCGGAGCTGACGCCCTTTGCCGACAATCTGATGATCGAAGTGACGGAAGACGGGCTGGATGTGCAGATCGTTGATCAGCAGGGGCGCCCGATGTTTCCCGAGGGATCGAAATATCCCGTCGAGGCGGCGCGTATGGCGGTGGCTGCGATTGCGCCAATGCTGCAGCAGCTCAATGCCCAGATTACCATTTCGGGGCATGTGGCAGCGGGTGGCCGATATGACAATCCGCGCTATGGCGCCTGGGAATTGTCGGCGGACCGAGCCAATGTGATCCGGGCGACATTGGGGGAATTCGGCCTTTCGGACGATCGGATCAAATCGGTGGTCGGGCGGGCAACGGATGATCCGTTCTTCCCCAATGATCCGTATATGGCGGCAAATGAGCGGGTGCGTATCACGGTGCTGCACGCGCCGCCGCCGGTGCCGATCGATCTGCAGCCCTGATTAGAGAAACAACTTGAAGCCCTCATGGGTCGCTTCGAAGCCGAGCTTTTTGTAGAAGCGGTGGGCATCGAGGCGGGTCTTGTTGGAGGTGAGCTGGATCATTCTGCAGCCTGCCTCTCGGCATTGTTCGATAGCCCAATGCACCAACTGGCTGCCGAGGCCGTTACCGCGCTGATCGGCCCGGATATGGACGTTTTCGAGCATGGCGCGTTTCATGCCGAAACGGAGCAGGCCGGGGATGACGCTGATCTGCAGCGTTCCTACCACTTCGCCAGCGCGCTCTGCCACGATGAGGCGGTGATTGGGATCGGCAACGATCTCGTCGAAGGCAGCACGATAGCGCGGGTCGGAGAGCGTAGCAGGATCAAGCGGCGGGGTGTCTGTGCCGCGGGCGTCACCAGCGTGGCTGAGCTGGATCATTATCGGGATGTCGGCTGGCGTGGCGTCGCGAAAGAGAAGGTCGGTCATGATCCGGCAGGCTTTGGAGCGATGAGACGTGCCAAGCCTAGCACAGCAATTGCGATAATGGCTGGGAGTATGGCGAACCAGTTTCCGGCGGCGAGGAGCGCGCTGGTGCCGGCCCACATGATGGAGGCGAAGGCCTCGGTAAGGGTGGCGGCGCGGGAGGCGACCTGACGGCGGCGGAACATGGCGCGGCGGGCCGTGACGCGGAACCAGAGCTGAATGGCCGTGGCCGAGGCGGCGGAGAGAGTGGCGAAGATGGCGGTGATCAGCGCCATGCGGGGCGAGCTGAGAGCCATGAAAGCCAGAATGGGAATCAGCACGACAGCGATGACGGCGAGCACCGCCTCGACCTTGGCACGGAGGATAGTAGTGGGCGAGAGCGGGGCGGTGGCGACGAGATCGTGTGCGTCCTCGCCTGAAATGGCGAGCCAGGCGAGGCCGCCTGACAATTGCCCGGCGGCCATAACGAGGACCGGGACAGCGACGATATAGGCGCCTTCGCCTTCGCCGTAATTGATCCAGATGAGCAGGGCCGGGGGCAGCAGGTAGAGCATCTGCATCAACGTCTGGGACACCAGCCATGGATCGCGCTGGAGGAGGCGCCATTCCTTGCGGCGGAGGGTCTGGCGCTGGGTGGCGGCGGAAAAGGTATTGGGCGTCGCGCGCCGAGTGATGCGGATGTGGCTCAGGCCCGCAGCGGCAGTGGCGAGACGCGCATAGCTGGGCGCGGTGAAAGCGATAGTGGCTGCGAAGATCGCGAAGCTGATGGCGGCGAGCAGAAGCGCTGCGGGCAGATCGCCGGTGGCGGCGCGGGCCGGGAGCCAGATTATGCTGTCGGCGGGGGGCGCGGCGGCGATCAGTTCGGCTGACTGAAAGGCGGCCATGCGCGAAAAGCCGTCATGGCTGAGGATGGCGAAGGCCTGAATGCCGATGACGAAACCAGCGCCAACGATGGCGGCGATGATCTGGGCGATAAGGCGCGTGCGGCGCGGGCCGACGATGCGGAAGAGCGCCAGTGTGATCGCCATGGCCAGGGCGACCGAAAGCAGGCCCAGCGAGAGCTGCACCAGAAAGGCGCCGAGCCATTGCGGGCCGGACTGGATGGCGAGGACGATGACGATGGGGCTGACCAGCAGAGCGCCCAACACTGTGGTCGTGAGGACGACTGAGGCGGCGCGCACGGTGAAGACGAGGCGGCTCGATACGGGGGAAGAGAGAAGCAGATCGAGATCGGAGCGAGCGTAATAGACGCGGGTGACCGATTCCAGCGCCTGCGAGAGCGTGACGGCCCAGAAGAGGGCGCCCATGCCGCTGATCATCACCAAAGCGGGCTTGTCGATGATGATGCCGCTTTCGGTCCAGTTGCGCAGGGCGAACCAGGCAATGGTGAGCAAGAGGCCATAGACGATGACGCCACCAATGGCAAAGCCGATAAGGCGGCTGCGCTTGCCGCCTGTCATCATGGCAAAGCCATCGCGCCAAGCGAGACGAAGCTCGTGACGGGCAAACCAGAGGGCGGAGGCGGGGCCGGTCACGCCTGGGTGCTTCCAGTAGCGACCAGATCGAGGAAGATTTCTTCCAGCGTCGTTTCGCGGCCAATGCGGGCCCTCAGTTCGGCGAGGGTGCCCTCGGCAATGAGGCGACCATTGGCGATCACGCCGATGCGTTCGGCCATGCGCTCGGCGACCTCGAGGATGTGGGTGGTCATGATCACGGTTACACCCTGCCGGACCTTTTCAAGCAGCACGTCCTTGACCTGACGGGCGGAGCCCGCGTCGAGGCCGGTCAGAGGTTCGTCGAGAATGATGAGCCGCGGATCGTGGACCAGGGCGCCGGCAAGGGCGACCTTTTGCAACATGCCCTTGGAGAAGCTGCCGCAGAGCTCATTGGCGTGGGGGCCGAGGCCGAGCCAGTCGATGAGCTCACCGGCCGAACGCCCGGCCTGGGCGGGATCGACCTGCCAGAGACCGGCGACGAAGGCAAGATATTCGAGCGGGGTCAGCCGGTCATAGACCATGGGTTCATCGGAGACCCAGGCCATGACGCGCTTGGCGGCCACAGGATCGGCCTGGGCATCGATGCCGAGGACGGAGATGCTACCGGCGTCGGGCTTCAAGAGGCCAGCGACCATACGCAGGATAGTGGTCTTGCCGGCGCCATTCGGGCCGAGCAAGGCGTAGAATTCGCCGGTGTTTATGGTGAGATCGACGCCCTGAACGACAGGGCGATCAAAAGATTTGGTCAGACCGGAAATGGCGAGGGCGGCAGGCATGGCGGCTCCATTGCTGGGGCCAACCTAGTCTGCCGCCCTTTCGGCTGCGTGAATAGCAATCGTTAACGAATGCCTTCCGTTGCTCAGGCGACGGTGAGTTTCACGTCGACATTGCCGCGGGTGGCGTTGGAATAGGGGCAGACCTGGTGGGCCTTGTGGACGAGAGCTTCGGCGGCGGCGTGGTCGAGGCCGGGAATGGTGACCTTGAGTTCAACAGCGATGTTATAGCCCTTGGCGCCTTCATTGGCGTTTTCGCCGAAGGACACGGAAGCGTCGATGCGGGTGTCGTCCGGCACGGTGATTTTTTCGCTGCGGGCGACGGCTTTCACGGCGCCGAGGAAGCAGGCGGAATAGCCGGCGGCAAACAGCTGCTCGGGATTGGTGCCCGGACCGTCATTGCCACCCATTGCCTTGGGGGTGTCGAGCTTGACCTCGAGACGGCCGTCATCGGTCTTGCTGTGGCCATCGGCGCGACCGCCGGTGGTGTGGGCGTGGGCGGTATAAACTGCTGACTTGATCGACATGGTTTGCTCCTGTGTTGGTGGCTGATATATCGCACGAAATTAAATTGTACGCAATAGAATTTTGTGTGCTAGAGTTTTGTTTGTGAATTGAAGGGTGTGACGATGGCCGAAAAACCGATGCCGACAATCGACCAGATGCTGTGCTTCGCCGTTTATGCGGCGGGGCACGCTTTCACGCGGTTCTACAAACCGCGACTGGACGCATTGGACCTGACCTATCCGCAATATCTGGCCCTCCTCGTGCTCTGGGAGCGCGATGACATCACGGTAAAGGCGCTGGGCGAGCGATTGTTCCTCGATTCCGGGACAATTACGCCGCTGATCAAGCGGCTGGAGGCGCGCGGCCTCGTCAGTCGCAAGCGGGACGAGGAGGATGAACGGCAGGTGCGTATTCGGCTGACGGCCGAGGGGCGCGGCCTGCAAACAAAAGCGCAGGCTATCCCGTTGGCCGTGGCTGGAGGGCTGGGCGGAACGCAGGTCGAGGCCGAGGCCTTGCGGCTGGAACTGGTGTCGCTGCGCGAAAGACTGGATGCTGCCCTGGCCAAACGCGTTTAAGCCGCGCTGCGGAACTTTTGTGAGCGCCATGCTGTTGTCTCGCCGAACACAAGGAGGCTCGCATGAGCAATGATCGTGAAACTGTGATTGTCGACCGCGGCGGTGGCAGCGGTGCCGCCGTGATTGGTGGTATTGCAATCGTCCTGTTACTCGCCGTCGTCGGCTACTTCGTCTTCTTCAACGGACAGAGTGGCGGTGGCGGCACGGTGGACATTGATGTGCCTGCCGTCAGCGTCGATGTGGTGCCCGACGGGCAATAATTGTCGAAAGCCAAGCATTCAGCGGGCGTCCTTGCGGGCGCCCGCTTTGTTTCGAGTCGCGTAAAGTCACTGCACCAGTTTTGGATCGACCAGCGCGCCCTTATGGCCAATGACGATACCGGCAGTGCGATGAGCGGCTTCGGCGGCTTCGCGCAGGCTTTTGCCGTTGAGGCGGGCGGAGAGGTAGCCGCCATTGAAACTGTCGCCGGCGCCTGTTGCGTCCACGACCTTTGCGCCGGGCTTTGGCGCGATGCGGACGCGTTCATTAGCCGTGGCGATGACGGCTTCCTTGCTGCCATCCTTGACCACAACTTCCTCGACGCCGAGTTCGAGATAGCGGTCGGCAGTGTCGTCGACAGACTTGTCGCCGAAGAGCGGGGCCTCGTCGGTATGGGTGGGCAGCACGATGTCGCACAGGCTGGCGGCGGCGGTGAGGACGCTGGCCATGACGCGTTGGCTGGACCAGAGGGCGGGGCGCAGATTGGTGTCGAAGGCGATCTTTGCGCCATTGTCGCGCGCCTTGACGATGGCACCGAGCAGGCGGCCACGGGCGCGCGGGGCTAGGATGGCGAGGGTGATGCCAGAAAAATAGACCAGTTCGGCCTTTTCGACGGCCTTGGAGAGCGCTGACTTGTCGTCGGCCAAGAGCCTGGCGGCGGAGCTGTCGCGCCAATAGGTGAAGTGCCGGTCGCCCTTTTCCTGATGGATCATATAGAGGCCGGGGCGACGGCTGGGGATGGTCTGGATGTGGCTGGTGCCGATATTGTGGTTGTCGAGAAAGGCGCGGATGTCGGCGGAATAGCGGTCTTCGCCCAAAGCAGTGACGTAATCGACCGACCATTCCTTGCCGAGCAGAGCGCGCAGATACCAGGCGGAATTAAGCGTGTCGCCGGCATAGCCGAGGCGATAGGTGCGGTCTTCGCCGCCGCTCATCTCGATCATGCATTCACCGATGCTGACAATGCGCTTTGCCAAAGTCGTTCCTCCTAAAGCCTTAGATGGCTTATGCCGCTGCGGGCTTGCCCCGGCAAGTGGCTCCCATTAAAGAGGCTCTATCCTGCGCGAAACTTCCATACAAGATGGCGTAGCGCATTGATCCGGAGACAATCGTGACCAGCCAGCGCCTCAACCAGAATAGCCTTGCCAAGCTTGCCAGCGGAATTGCCGTTCCGGCCTATGACCGGACTAAGGTGACGCCGGGCATTGTGCATCTGGGCATCGGCGCGTTTCACCGGGCGCATATGGCCGTTTATGTGGATGACCTGCTGGCGGGCGATCCGAGCTGGGGCATTGTCGGCGCGAGCTTGCGGCGGCCTGATACCAAGGAAGCGCTGGAGCCGCAGGACGGGCTTTACACGATTGCGGTTCGCGACGCGAAGGGTACGCATCCGCGGGTGATCGGCTCGATCCTTTCGGTGATGGACGCCAATACGCAGCGCGAGGAATTGCTGGCTTTGATGGCGGACCCGGCGGTGCGGATCGTGTCGCTGACGGTGACCGAGAAGGGCTATTGCCACGACCCGGCGACCGGGGAACTGGACGAGAAGCACCCGGACATCGTGCATGACCTTGCCAATCCCGGCACGCCCAAATCGGCGCCGGGAATCCTGGTCGAGGCGCTGGCGCGGCGCAAGGCGGCAGGCGTGACGCCCTTCACGGTGATGAGCTGCGATAATCTGCCGAGCAATGGCGAAACGGCCAAGCGGATCGTGACGCGATTTGCGGCGCTGCGCGATGCGGCACTGGGCAAGTGGGTTGAGGGCGTTGCCTTTCCCTCGACCATGGTGGACCGGATTGTGCCATCGACAACCGATGCCGACTGCGCGGAAGTGACGAGCCTGATCGGGGCCGAAGACGCCTGGCCGATAATGACCGAGCCTTTTACGCAGTGGGTCATCGAAGATCATTTCCCCGGAGGGCGTCCGGCCTTCGAGACTGTTGGCGCACAGCTGGTGAAGGATGTGGAGCCCTATGAGCTGATGAAGCTCCGGATGCTCAATGGCTCGCATTCGACTATGGCCTATTCGGGCTATCTCGGTGGCTATGAATATATCGCCGAGGTGATGGGAGATCCGGCCTATGTGAAGCTGATCCATGGATTGATGACCGAAGAGGCCATGCCGACGCTCAACATGCCGGGCGTGGACCTGGGCGCCTATCGCGATCAGCTGCTGGAGCGGTTCCGCAACCCGGCGCTGAAGCACCGGACATGGCAGATTGCCATGGACGGGACGCAGAAGCTGCCGCAGCGGCTCTTGGGGACCATCCGCGATCGGCTGAAGGCGGGGCAGGGGATCGAACGGCTGGCACTCGGTGTCGCGGCCTGGATGCGCTATGTGACCGGCGTGTCGGAAGATGGCGGTGAGATCGATGTGCGCGATCCGCACGCGCTCAAGATGCACGCGATTGCTGCCGATGCCGGGGGCGACCCGGTGACGCTGTTTGAGGGACTGGTGGGGATGAGCGAAGTGTTCGGAACCGATCTCGCGGGGAACGAGCAGTTCCGTACTGCAGTGCTTGGACACCTTGAGACCCTGTTCGACGAGGGCGCGCGAGCCAGCGTCCAGAAGGTGGCCGGCTAGGGAACCGTTTCTTCTCCGCTCACTTACTGCTAGCGTCCGGGTGACTATCGAAAGGCGTCAGCATGAAGTGGCAGGGTCGGGAACGGAGTTCCAATATCGAGGATCGGCGCGGGCAGCGCGGCGGCGGTGGCATGGGCGGCTTTGGCGGCCTCGGCAATCGCGGCGGCTTCCGCATTCCGACCGGTGGTGGCGGTGGCAGGCGTGGCGGGTTCTCGAGCCTGATCGGCATTGTCATTGTGCTTGGTATCATCTGGTTTTTGACCGGACAAAACCCGCTCGATATGTTGACCGGTGGCTCGACAAGCCAGAGCCCCACGTCCAGCGCCAGTTCGACGCAATTGCCGGCTCAAGGCGAGGATGAGCTGGCCGATTTCGTCGCGGTCGTGGTCAAGGAAACCGAAGACCTCTGGAACGAGAAATTTGCTGCAGCGGGCGAGAACTATCCCGAACCCAGCGTGGTGCTGTTCACCAATCAGGTGAACTCGGCCTGTGGCGCGGCGGATGCCTCGGTCGGGCCATTCTACTGCCCGGGCGACAGCAAGGTTTATATCGACCTCAGCTTTTATGACCAGTTGCACCGCCAGTTTGGTGCGCCGGGCGACTTTGCCCAGGCCTATGTGCTGGCCCATGAGGTCGGGCACCATGTGCAGAACCTCACCGGGGTTCTACCCGAATTCAATCAGCGGCGGCAGAGCATGAGCGCGGAACAGGCCAATGCTTATTCGGTGCGGGTGGAACTGCAGGCCGATTGCTATGCGGGCGTGTGGGCCAACTACGCAGGCCAACAGAACCTGCTTGAATCGGGCGATATCGAAGAAGCGCTGAATGCGGCCAACCAGATTGGCGACGATACGCTGCAGAAGCGTATGCAGGGCTTTGCCGTGCCCAAGACGTTCAACCATGGTACGTCGGCGCAGCGCAAGGCGTGGTTTGAGCGTGGCTATCGGTCGGGCAATCCGAGCGACTGCGACACGTTCTCCGGGAGCATCTGAGCGCGGAGGGTGTGATGCAGGGCAATCTCGCGGGCGTCACGTTCGAGCATTTCGCCGATGACGGCGCCATTCCCAATAGCGCGCTGCCGGTCGTTATCTACCAAAAGGCCGTCGCCGGGGACGAGGCTTCGGCGGAGGCCATGGAAGCACTGTTTGACGGCAATGGCTGGCCGAGTGCGTGGCGCTATGGGGTGTACGATTTCCATCATTATCACTCCACGACACATGAGTGTCTTGGCGTCGCGCGTGGCTCAGCAAAGCTACAGTTGGGCGGGCCCAAGGGCCGGGTGTTTTCGGTGAGCGCGGGCGATGTGATCGTCTTGCCGGCAGGCGTCGGTCACAAGAACCTTGGCGCGAGCAGCGATTTTCTGGTGGTCGGCGCTTATCCGCCGGGGTTCAGCGCCGACATGATGCGCGGCGAGGCCGGCGAGAGGCCGGACGCTGACCAGCGGATAGCCAAGGTACCACTGCCCAAAACCGATCCGGTGGGCGGGCAGGGCGGGCCGCTGCTCGATAAGTGGAAATAGAAAAAACCCCGGCTCATTGGCCGGGGTTTCTGATTCAGGCAGCTGCGCCGGGGGCAATGTGCTCGGGGCGTTCGGGCAGGCCCTTTTCCTTGCGCACATGATTGAGGAAGCGCGTGAAGAGATAGTGGCTGTCGCGCGGGCCGGGACTGGCTTCGGGGTGGTATTGCACCGAGAAGATCGGCCTGCCATCCACCGCGAGGCCGGCATTGGAACCATCAAACAGCGAGATGTGGGTCTGGGTGATGCCTGGAGGCAGGCTTTCGGAATCCACGGCAAAGCCATGGTTCATCGAGGTGATCTCGACCTTGCCGGTGGTCAGGTCCTTGACCGGATGATTGGCGCCGTGGTGGCCCTGATGCATCTTGGAGGTCGTGCCGCCCAGGGCCAGGCCGAGCAGCTGGTGACCCAGGCAGATGCCGAAGATGGGCTTGCCGGTTTCCATGAGCTTCTGGATGGTCGGGACGGCATATTTGCCGGTCGCGGCCGGATCGCCAGGGCCGTTGGAGAGGAAGACGGCATCGGGATTGTGCGAGAGCACATCGGCGGCAGTGGCGGTTGCCGGAACGACGGTGACCTTGGCGCCTTGATCGGCCAGGCAGCGCAGAATGTTGCGCTTGGCGCCGAAGTCGATGGCGACCACGTGGAATTCGGGGTTCTCGAGCGTGCTGTAGCCCTTGTTCCACTCCCAGCCCTTCTGGTCCCAGTGATAGGTCTGGGCGGTGGTGACTTCCTTGGCGAGGTCGAGACCTTCTAGGCCCGGGAAGGCCTTGAGCTCGGCCTGGATGGAGCCTTCATCAAACTGGCCGGTGGGCTCATGGGCGATGACGCCGTTGGGCATACCGTTTTCGCGGATAAGGGCGGTGAGGGCACGGGTGTCGACACCGGCAATGCCGATGATGTTGCGCTTCTTGAGCCAGGCACCAAGCTTTTCGGCGGCGCGATAATTGGACGGGTTGGTGATGTCGGCCTTGAGCACGACGCCCCGCACGCCCGACAGAGCCGCCATGTTCACCGTCTCGATGTCTTCGTCATTGGCGCCGACATTGCCGATATGGGGGAAGGTGAAGGTGATGATCTGCCCGGCATAGGAGGGGTCGGTCAGGACCTCCTGATAGCCGGTCATTGCGGTGTTGAAGCAGACTTCGCCGGCTGCGTGGCCGACCGCGCCGATGCCAAAACCTTCAAGGCGCGTGCCATTGGCCAGAATCAGAACTGCGGTCGCGGGTTTTTGCTGCCAGCCGGTCATGATGGGCCTCCAAAGCCTTGTTCGGTATGGTCGCGCGGCAAGACGGGCGGGCGGGAGCCTGGCCACTAGCGGTGCGACGATGTCGGTTGAGGCCTCCTCTTAGAAGGCCATGGCAGGGAGCGCAAGTGGCGCATCCCTCGATTATTGCCTATATGGGGGCCATAATTTGCATGGCAAGTGATGAGGCGAAAATGCGTGAGACAATAGCCGAAGGCATGAAGGTGGCGCTCAAGGCCCGTGACCAGCGGCGCACGGCGACCCTGCGCGCGGTCAATGCCGCCATCAAGGACAAGGACATTGCCAATCGGGGCGAGGGCAAGGGCCCGGCCACCAATGACGAAATTCTGGCAATGCTCCAGAAAATGGTGAAGCAGCGCGAGGAGAGCTTTGCCATCTATGCGCAAGCCGGCCGGATGGACCTGGCGACGGTGGAAAAAGAAGAGATCGACATTCTCAACGAATTCCTGCCCAAGGGCCTGACTGAGGAAGAGGTTTCGGCTGCGATTACGGCTGCCATCGCGACGAGCGGCGCCGAGGGACCGAAGGATATGGGCAAGGTGATTGCCCAGCTCAAAGCGAATTATCCGGGGCGGATCGATTTCGGCAAGGTGAGCGGGCAGGTTCGGGCGGCGCTGGGCGCCTAGAGCCGTCTCACGCCACAAGACGCGGGGCGGCGAGCTGGACCTGATTGCGGCCGTTGGTTTTGGCCTTGTAAAGACCGCTATCGGCGCGGCTCAGCACTGATGAGAAGGTCTCGCCTATACCCCCTGTGGCGAGGCCTGCGCTGACCGTGGCGGTTGCACCTTCCTTGCCGGTGGGAATGGCCAGATCAGCAAAATTGGTGCGAATGCGCTCGGCGACATTGCGGGCTTCGTCGGTGGCGAGGCCGGGCAGGACAACACAGAACTCCTCGCCGCCGAGACGGGCGACGATGTCGTTGTGCCTGAGCTGTGAGCGCAGCACGTCCACAAACTGCAGCAGCACCAGATCGCCCTGCGCGTGGCCGCGCTGGTCGTTGATGAGCTTGAACTGATCGAGGTCGAACATCAGCACGGCGAGGCCGGGCACGGTGTTGGTTTCGGCAATGCGCGAAAAGAGGGCGCGCCGGTTGAGCACGCCGGTCAATGAATCCGTGTTGGCTTCGTGACGGTGGCGGCGGGCGAGGCGGGCGTGGTTGAGGGTCAGCGAGAGGCCACCGATACCGGTGATGCCGATGAGCGAAATGATGGAATTGAGATCTTCCGCCAAATTGTTGGGGGGGGCGGTCAGGACCCAGTTGCCTTCGACGACGATCATTACGGCGCAAGCGACAAAAGATATGCCGGTTGCAGCATAGAGCACGGCATTGGCGATAAGGGTCGCCTGGGCTTCGGCCCGGCCTTCCCAATATTCCCAGGCGCACAAAAACATGAACACGGCGGCCCAAAGATTGAGCATGATAAGGCCAAAGCCGGAATGGCCGAGGATCAGCGGAAGCGCGGTGCAGAGGGTGGAGGCGGCCCAGAGAATGGCGGCGGGACCCATGCTGGACTGTTTGCGCCGAAAGGTGCGTCCGCCTGAGTAGATGAAGGCGAAGCCCGTGAGTAAAAGGAAATAGGGCACGAGCTGATTGACCAGCTCGAATGCACCATTGCGCAGACCGAGGACGGCGAGGGAAGCAACGACCAGCGCGATACCGATGGTCCAGCGCAAGACATAGGATTCGCGCTTGGTCGTCATCCAGCCGACCAGCAGCGCCACCATGAGTGACGCGCCTGATACGGAAATGGCGATCAGAAGCGAAGCATTGTCGATGTACATTGTCTTGTCCCGCGAGCGCAAAGCTGCGTCGCCACAGTCGTCTTATTGCTGAAAGGTGCCCTTGGTCCTTACTGGGTCATTAAAATTGTAATGATCGGTAAAAATATGACCGGAAAGCGCAGTTTTGCTAGGTTTTTCGCGAGAACATATCGGGGATTTTGACGAGCTTTGCGGCCTATTCCGCGGCCGCTTCGATGGCCATGGGCGGCACGGATTGCGCGCGCTTTTCCCATATATATGAGAGCATTGCGAAGCCGACGGCGAGGATGGCTGTGACGGCGCCAATCAGAGGCAGAACGCGATAGCCGAAATTGGCTTCGAGCAGCGCAGCGCCCAGCAGGGCGCCAATGGCGATGCCGATATTAAAACCGGAGGGAATAAGCGCCGAAGCCAGATTCGGCGCATCGGCCGCCCAGGCCAGGACGCGCGACTGCACGGGTGAGCCAAACGCAAAGTTGATGCCGCCCCAGAACAGCACGGCAAAGCCCATCGCGAGCGGATAGGGGCTGACAAAGTACATCACGACATAGGTGAGGGCCTGACCAGTAAGGATGGCCATGAGCGATGGCATCAGCTTCCAGTCAGCGAGACGCCCGCCGATGAAGACGCCGATGGTCGAGCCGACACCATAAAACATCAGCACCCAGGGGAGCCAGGCGGTGTCGAGCCTCGTCACTTCCAACAGCAAGGGGGCGATGTAGGTGAAGAGGCTATATTGGCCAATCATCACCAATACGACGATGGCGAGGGCGGTGACGATCTGCTGGCGGCCAAGGGCGCGGAATTCTCGGCGGAAACTGCCCTTGGTGGCCGCATTGCCGGTGTGGGCAGGCAGGGCCAGGGCGATGGTGATGGTCGCGAGGAGACCAATGGCGCCGACGGTCCAGAAGGTCGCGCGCCAGCCAAGGGCATTGCCGACGGCGGTGCCGGCGGGAACGCCGAGAATATTGGATACGGTGAGGCCTGACAGGATGAGAGCCACGGCAAAGCCGCGCCGTTCGGGCGGCACAATGCTGGTGGCGACAATGGCGGCGATGCCGAAATAGGTGCCGTGAACGACCGACACCACGATGCGGGCGGCCATGAGCAGCTCAAAACTGGGCGCGATGGCGCAGAGAACCTGACCCAGCGTGAAAATGGCGCCAAGCAGCAGAATGAGCGATTTGCGGCTCATTTTCTTGGTGGCCAGCGCCAGCATGGGGCCGCCAATGGCAATGCCGATAGCGTAGCCCGAAATCAGGAAGCCAGCGACGGGAATGGTGACGCCCAGGCCGCTCGCAACATCGGGCAGGATACCAGCAATGACGAACTCGGCGGTTCCGAAAGTGAACGCGGCCAGAAAAAGGGCGAGGAGCGGAAAGGACATGGGAAAAACCGCGAAGGCGGACCTGATTGAAGCGGTGTCTTTCCATATGCGACAGCCCGCGGCAATGCACAATTTGCCCTCGACGGCTTCACTAAATCTGCCATGGACAAGTCTATGGTGGAACGCAGGCAGGCGCGCTAGAATTTGCGGATGCGGGCCGGCTGTCCGGCCGGAAACGGAGGGCATTATGGCTGTATCGTCCCAAACCAAACGGCGTTTCGCGCTGGCAACGGCCCTGCGCGGGCTGCTGATGCTGATAACCGGCATTTATGCGATCATCTGGCCGCTCGAAGCATTGGCGGTGCTGGTCATGCTCGGTGGCACACTGCTGATCATTGACGGTGTTCTGGGGCTGTGGAGCCTCACCTTTGGCGGCGGCAAAAGCGGCAATTACTGGTTCGACGTTGTGGCGAACGCCGTCTCGCTCATTCTCGGGGTGCTGATCATCATCAGTCCGCTTCTGGCCACGATACTGACGGTGTCGTTCCTCGGCTGGCTGACCGGGTTGGCGGCCATTGTCGTGGGTGTCATGCAAATCGTGGTGGTGGTGCGTGAACGCGAGAGCTATGCGCGTATCTGGCCCGTCGTTCTGTCCGGGCTGTCCTATGTCCTTATCGGGCTGGTCTTCCTGCTTCTGCCCTTGCTTAGCGCCGCGGTGGGCATGATGATCGGCGGAATTCTGCTGGTCGTCTTTGCCGCGGGTTTGTTCGGTTGGGCCTGGCGCTTGTATCAGGCGAGCAAGGCGGCATAGCGGCCCAGGTCGCATGGGTGTGGATAAGTTGCTGGCTGGTGACTTGCCCATCGGGACCATCTAAATAGTCCCATGCGCTTTTCCGATCAGTTTCTGGAAGAAATCCGTCAGCGCCTGCCAATTACGCAGGTGGTGGGCGAGCATGTGCTGTGGGACAAGCGCAAGAGCCAGCCCGGCAAGGGCGATATGTGGGCGTGTTGCCCGTTCCACAACGAGAAAAGCCCGAGCTTTCACGCCGATGACCGGCGCGGAATTTATCACTGCTTCGGCTGCGGGGTGAGCGGGGATCATTTCCGGTTTTTAACGGAAAAGGCCGGATTAAGCTTTCCCGAGGCGGTTGAGCGGCTGGCCAATATGGCTGGCGTGCCCATGCCCGCGCGGGATGAAAAGGCCGAACAGCGCGACGCAGCGCAAAAGAGCCTGCTCGATGTGATGGAGCTGGCCACGAAATATTTCGAGGCGGCACTGGCGCATAATATCGGGGCGCGGGCGCGGGGGTATCTTCTGGAGCGCGGCGTGTCGGCGGCCAGCCAGACGCGCTTCCGCATCGGCTTTTCGCCGGACAGCCGCAATGGGCTCAAGGAGCATCTAGCGGCAAACGGGGTTTCCGCGCAGGCGATGATCGATACGGGGTTGGTGACCAGCCGCGACGATGATCCGCTGACCTATGACCGGTTCCGCAACCGGGTGATGTTCCCGATCAGCGATTTTCGCGGGCGGGTGATCGCCTTTGGAGGCCGGGCGCTGAGCGCCGATGTGCCGGCCAAATATCTCAATTCGCCCGAGACGCAGCTCTTTTCAAAGCGGCAGACGCTCTACAATGGTCACACTGCGCGGCAGGCGGCGCGGGACGGGGCGACCGTTGTGGTGGTCGAGGGCTATCTCGATGTAATTGCTGCCGTAAGTGCAGGGTTCGAGGGCGCGGTGGCGCCACTGGGGACGGCGCTGACCGAAGAGCATCTGCAGCTCCTCTGGCGTATGAGTGACGCGCCGGTGCTGTGTTTTGATGGCGACAAGGCGGGTCTGAAGGCGGCGGAGCGCGCGGCGGAAATCGTCATGCCGCATTTGAAGCCGGGACGGACGGTCAAGATTGCGACCCTGCCCGAGGGGCAGGACCCGGACGATCTTATCAGGGCGCAGGGACGCGCGGCCTTTGCCGAGGTGATCGAGAAGGCGCGCAGCCTTTCGGACATGGTCTGGAGCTTTGAGACGGGCGGGCTTGTGCCCGAGGCGCCGGAGGAAAGAGCAGCGTTGCAGGCGCGCTTGCGCGAGCGGGCAAATGCCATCCAGGATTCCACCGTTCGCTTTCATTATGCGCAGGCATTTGATGAAAAGCTGAAAGCGTTTTTTGCGCCGCTGCGGCGTGGGCGGGACAGCGGCCACCGCGGCGGTCGTCCGGCCTATGGCCAGAGTGGGGCATACGGTTTTCCGGCGCGGGGCACGCCGCGTCTGGTGGTTTCCGATACATTGCGGAATTCGCGGCTGCTGCGCTCCGGCACGACGCTGGATGCATCGCCGCGTGAGGCAGCGATTATTTTGACGCTGGTGAACCACCCCTCACTGGTCGAGGATAAATTCGAAATTTTGGCTTCGCTTGATGCAGAGACGCCGGTGGCGCAGAAAGTGCTGGGCGACATCCTGGCCCTGGTCGTGCGCCATCACGATATCACGCCGGCCGATCTGCGGGCGGCGCTTGGCGTGCGCGGGCATGGCCCGGCGCTGGACCGGATGGCTGAAACACTGACCCGGCAGGGGGTCTGGCAGGTGGACGCGGAGACCGCGCAGGTGGATGCGGAAACCGGGTTAAGTCACGCGCTGGCCTTGCATAACAAGAAAGTTCAGCTAAATAGAGAGCTCAAGGCAGCCGAAGCAGCGCTGGGCGAAGACCCGAGCGAAGAAACCTTTGAAAGGCTGCGTGACATCAAGAACCAGATTACCACTGTCGATGGCACAGAGGCATTGATCGAAGGATTTGGTTCGCTATCGGGACGCGCAACTCGCAGTTTTTAGGGCTAAAAGTCCTGAGGGCGGCGACGATGCGCGATTTTGCGTTGTGGCGAATCACTGCCGCAAACACCCGAAAGCGACCAAAAATCGCTTGAGCCGTTAACGCTCAGGTGACCAAGCCTTTACCTTGTCTTGAGTTGTCACCACCTAAGACACAGCCGGGGCCGTTCGCACGCGGGCCTCGAGGAGTAACAGATGGCCACTAAGGCAGCGAACAAAGCCAGCAAGGATACCGAAAAGCCGGAATCCGGGGCAGCAGAGGCGTCTAACGACAGCCCGCTGATCGATCAGAACGATGCGGCCGTTAAAAAGCTCATCAAGGTCGCCAAGAAGCGCGGCTATGTGACCTACGAAGAATTGAACGCTGTTCTACCGGCTGACGAAACCAGCTCCGAGCAGATCGAAGACTTCATGTCCATGTTCTCGGAAATGGGCATCAATGTCGTCGACGAAGACGAGGTCGAAGAGACCGAAGTCGAAAAGGACGAGGAAGACCAGGGCCAGGAAATCGCTGCCTCGAGCAGCACGGCCGTTTCGACCACCTCCAACGCCAAGTCCGGCTCTGACCGTACCGATGATCCGGTGCGCATGTATCTGCGCGAGATGGGTTCGGTTGAGCTGTTGAGCCGCGAAGGCGAAATTGCCATCGCCAAGCGCATCGAGGCCGGGCGCGAGACGATGATCGAAGGGCTGTGCGAAAGTCCGCTGACCTTCCAGGCCATCATCATCTGGCGCGACCAGCTGGCGCAGGGCGAAATCCTGCTGCGTGACATTATCGATCTTGAAGCCACCTATGCCGGTCCCGACGCCAAGCAGGCGGCGCCCGACATGTCGGCGATCCACACGGCACCGAAACCCGAAGCCGTCGCTGAAAAGCCAAAGGCCGCGCCTGCGCCTCGCCGCGCTTCGAGCGGTGAGGACGATGACTATGTGCCTGAGGAGCCGCAGGCACCGCAGGATCCTGTTCCTGATGACGACGAGGACGAATATGAAAACGCTCTGTCGCTGTCGGCCATGGAAGCCGAGCTGAAGCCGCAGGTGGTGGAGACGTTTGATCGTATCGCCACCGCTTATGGCAAGATGCGCGAAATTCAGGACCGGAATGCCGAGGATCTTGGTGCGGATGTCAGCGATGCTGACCGCAAGAAGATTGAAGGGTTCCGTGCGGAAGTGATTGCCGACGTGAAGTCGCTTTCGCTCAATGTCGGCCGTATCGAGAACCTCGTCGAGCAGCTCTATGACATCAACAAGAGGCTGGTGAAGCTCGAGGGCCGTTTGCTGCGCCTTGCCGAGAGCTATGGCGTGAAGCGCGAGGCTTTCCTCGAAAGCTATTATGGCCAGGAAGTGAACCCGGCCTGGGAAGCTGGCCTTGCTGAATTCGAGGGCAAGGGCTGGGCTGAATTTGCGCGCCGCGAGGCCGACACCATCCGCGAAATCCGCGGCGATGTGGCTACTCTGGCCACGGAAGCCGGGCTCAATATCGCAGAATATCGCCGTATTGTGCACAAGGTTCAGAAGGGTGAGCGCGAAGCCGCAATCGCCAAGAAGGAAATGGTCGAGGCCAATCTGCGTCTCGTGATTTCGATTGCCAAGAAGTACACGAACCGTGGTCTGCAGTTCCTCGATCTTATCCAGGAAGGCAATATCGGGTTGATGAAGGCGGTCGATAAGTTCGAATATCGCCGCGGCTACAAGTTCTCGACCTATGCGACCTGGTGGATCCGCCAGGCGATCACCCGCTCGATTGCCGATCAGGCGCGCACTATTCGTATTCCGGTGCATATGATCGAGACGATCAACAAGATCGTCCGTACCTCGCGCCAGATGCTGCATGAAATCGGTCGCGAGCCGACGCCGGAAGAGCTCTCCGAAAAGCTCCAGATGCCGCTCGACAAGGTCCGCAAGGTCCTCAAGATCGCCAAGGAGCCGATCTCTCTCGAAACGCCAATTGGCGACGAGGAAGATTCGAACCTGGGCGATTTCATCCAGGACGTGAATGCGATCCAGCCGATTGATGCGGCGATCCAGAGCAATCTACGCGAGACCACGACCCGCGTACTGGCCTCGCTGACGCCGCGCGAGGAACGTGTGCTGCGTATGCGCTTCGGCATCGGTATGAACACGGATCATACGCTGGAAGAAGTCGGCCAGCAGTTCTCGGTGACCCGCGAACGTATCCGTCAGATCGAGGCGAAGGCGCTGCGCAAGCTCAAGCATCCAAGCCGGTCGCGGAAGCTGCGGAGTTTCCTGGATAACTAGGCGAGACGACCATGCCGACGATTTCCATATTTTTCGGCATGGTCATTACGATGTACTGGGACGATCATCCGCCGGCCCATTATCACGTGCGGTATTAAGGATCAGCGGGCGGTTATCGCTATTGAGACCGGGCTGCTGCTGCATGGGGCTTTGCCCGCAGGTGCCAGGCGCGCCCTGGAAGCATGGACGGATCGCCATCGGGCCGAGTTAATGGCAAACTGGGAACGCGCTGTCAGTGGCGCTCCGTTGTGGCCAGTGCAGGGAGCAGATGAAGATGAATGATATCGAGTATGTCGACGTCGTCGCTGTGAAAGCGCTGCCTGATTTCCATCTTTGGGTTCGGTTTTCGAACGGTCGTGAAGGTGTACGAGATTTTCGTCCCGTTTTAGCAAAGGGTGGCCCAATGGTTGAGCCCCTTCGGGATGTTGCTGTGTTTGGAGCGGTTTACGTCAGTCATCATGTGCCTGCCTGGCCGAACGGATATGAAATCGACTCTACAAATCTCCACCTGGAAATGCAGCGCGCGGGTTTGCTGACTGCGTCCGTGGCGGCTGAATAGGTGACGACGCAGCGCCTCAAAGTTACTGCCATTAGGGCTATTGTGCCGTTCAAGCTGGTGGTGACGTTTTCCGATGAATCTTCGGGCACGTTTGATGCGCGGCAGATGCTGTCGGAGCGGGGCGAGGGAACGGAGCCGTTGCGGGATCGGCGCTTCTTTGGCACGGTGGAATTGAAGAATGGGGTGCCGACCTGGCCCAACCATTTCGATATCTCCCCGGGCTGGCTGCGCGAGGAAATGGAAAAACGCGGTGAGCTGATTTTGCCGCTGCCGGTGCGCCGCTGGCGCTGACCGGTTTGCAATATTTGCGGTTCCGATGAGTGGCGACACTCATGCCGGGAGCGCCAGAGAAGGAGACGATCCATATGTCGTTTTGGAAGAACCTGTTCGGTGGCGGTTCGTCGAATTCGGAGCCTGCAGGCGACAAGGTGCTGGGCGAAGACACCTATAAGGACTTTGTAATCAAGGCCGTCGAAATGCGGGCTGGCAGCGAGTTTCAGCTGGCGGGCACCATCGAGAAGGAAGTGGGGGGCGAGCTGAAGACCTACCGCTTCGTGCGCGCCGACCGCATGACCTCGCGCGACGATCTGGTCGCGGTGGCGCTGAACAAGGGGCGCCAGATTATCGACGAGCAGGGCGAGCGGATCTTCCTCTAAGCCCTTCAAGCGCAAGATTTCTAATTTTCAACCGCAGCCGTCCGGCTGGCGGTTTATGCCGCATTCAGGAGATTGTCCCATGGCGAAAAAGCCAACCGCCCGCAGTGAATTCGTGATGTTCGACGTGGTTTACGAAGATGGCAGCCAGCGTTCCAATCGCAAGGTCGATGCCAGCCTGTTGGGTGGCCTGGACGGCGATGAGCCGGCCCGCACCGCCATTGAGGAGCAGGACCGCGCCATTTCCGAAAAATCGGGTCAGCCGCCGCTGCAGATCAAATCGATCAAGCGCAGCGGTAAATAATCGGCGCGGCTCAGGCTGTCAGCTTCGCGGCAGCGCCTTGTCGATAGCCGGCTTCACGACTGTCCCATAGAGCTCGATGGCCTTCATGACATGCGCATGAGGCAGCGTGCCGACGCTGAGCTGCAGGCCAAAGCGATTATGCCCAAACCATTCGTGCTGCATGAGTATCTTGTCGATCACCTCTTGCGGCGAGCCGATGTAATAGGCGCCATCCGGGGTCGTTCCGGCATCGAACTGCGCGCGCGTGGTGGGTGGCCAGCCGCGTTCAGCACCGATCTTGCTCATGACAGCGCTATGGGCCGGGAAGGCGATGTCGCGAGCGGCTTGGCTGTCCGTCGCGATGAAGCCGTGGCCGCTGACGCCCAGTTTGAGCGTTTGCGCGGAATGGCCCATCTGGGCACCGGTCTGGCGATAGAGCTGGGTAAGCTGCGTGAATTGCTGCGGTCGCCCGCCGATAATGGCCAGCATCAGGGGCAGGCCGTAATAGGCGGCGCGGGCGACTGAATTGGGTGTGCCACCGACAGCAATCCACAAGGGCAGGGGCTGCTGGACCGGCTCGGGATAGATGGCGATGCCGGGAATGGGTTTTGTATGCTTGCTGCCCGGCCAGGCGACCTTGCCGCCCTTGCGGATATTGATCAGCATTTCCAGCTTTTCTTCGAACAGGTCGTCGTAGTCGTTAAGGTCGAGCCCGAAAAGCGGGAAGCTTTCGATAAAGGAGCCGCGACCAGCCATGATCTCGGCGCGACCATTGCTGATGAGATCGAGCGTGGCGAATTGCTGCCAGACGCGAACTGGATCTTCGGAGCTGAGCACTGTCACGGCGGTGGTGAGGCGGATGGACTTTGTCCGGGCCGCCGCAGCGGCAAGAATGGCCACGGGAGCGGAGGCTACATAGTCTGGGCGGTGATGTTCGCCCAGGCCGTAGAAATCGAGGCCCAGTTGATCGGCCAGCTCAATCTCTTCGAGCAGGTCACGCAGGCGCTCCGCCGGTGACTGCAGATGGCCGCCGTTCAGAACATCCGGCGTGTTTTCGGCGAAGGAATAAAGTCCGAGTTCCATGGCAAATCTCCTCAAGGGGAGATTTGGAGGGATGCGGCGCCGGCTTCAAGAACGCACATGCATGTGCCCGGCGCCGCCCGATATGGACGCGGATTAAACGTTGCTGCCCGAGGGCGTGTAGGCCCAGGGCTGGGCTGGTGCAGCGCCTGTTACGGGCGCTTTCTCGCCGGCCTCGCGATGAATTTCGGTGACCAGGGCTGGGTCGAGACGCAGCTTGCTGGCGAGAGCCTCCAGATAGGCCTGCTCGGCTGCTGTGTCGGCGGAAATGGCCACCAGCGAGGCGGCATAGATTTCGGCGGCGTGTTCGGGCGTGTCGGCGCGGGCCACCACGGCGGTGATGTCGAGCGGTGAAGACAGTTCGTCAAAGACCCAGGCCTTTTCCTCGACCGAGAGTGGCATGGATTTGAGACGCTCGAAAATCATCTCTTTTTCTTCGGCATCAATCCGGCCATCGGCCTTTGCGGCGGAGATCATGGCCCGCACCAGCGTTTTGCCCAGCTCCTCCTGCGCCTGCGGATTGTTGGCAGGCGGAATGAAGGCATCTTCGCGCGGGGCGGGTGCCGTGGTGGATTGGTTTTGCTGGTGGTTCTGCCATGCCTTGTAGGCAAGGCCTCCCACTGCAGCCATGGCGCCCAGTTTGGCGGCGTTGCCCAGCAGTTTGCCGGGCTTTCCGCCGGACAATAGCAGACCGGCGGCGAGGCCAGCAGCGCCGGTCATGGCGGTACGCTGCGTGTTGGGATCGGTCTGGAGCGATTTGAGGATCTGGTCGATATTGAACATGGTGGCGCTGCCCTTTGCTGTTTGATGCTACATGGTTGTCGGATCGGCCCTTCGCAACTGAGCGCGCAAAGAAAAGACCCCGGCGGGGCCGAGGTCTTTCTTTATCCGGATAGAAATCCCGATACGGGGCTGGTCTTAGACGCCGGGAGCGGCGGGAGCAGCGGCATCAGCAGCAGGTGCGGCTGGGGTAGCCGGAGCAGCGTCGACAGCAGGAGCCGTTTCGGTCATCGGAGCTGCTTCAGGAGCCGGGGCCGGAGTTTCGGTCATCGGAGCTGGAGCGATAGCCGGGTCGGTCAGCGGAGCTTCAACACCGGGCTGGGTGCTCTGGACATCAACTGTGGTGCTCGGACCGCTATTGGCGGAGAAGACCAGGTAACCGATGGCGAGCAGTGCCAGCGCTACAATGATGCCGACGAACCAGCCGGTGCCATTGCTTTCGCGCGTGTAAACAGTGCGGTTGCCATCCTGGGTGTAAACAGTATCGCGTTCTGGGGTAGCCATTGGATGTCTCCTTTTGCTTCAACATCTGGCTAAGAAACGCCGTGCCTGAAGGAGAGTTCCCGAAAGCGTGAATGAGGATTTTTAAAAATCAGAACCGCTGAAATTTGTTTTGTTTTCAGCGTCTTATATGCGGTTTGTTTGCTTTGGGGCGCAAGCTTGATTATGGCTTTTTCAAGAAATCGTCAGATTTTTACTGTCGTTCCGCCAATGAAGAAGGCCGGGGGATCAGCCCCGGCCTTCTCATGTTCATGGGCGCTGCGCTTAGTTGCGAGCGGCGGTGATCAGCGGCGTTATGCGGCGGATGGTGACGCGGCGGTTTTCGCGTTCGGCCGCTTCGGTGCGGATCTTTAGATAGCGCTCGCCATAACCCTGTGTCGCGAGGTTCTCAGGCGGCACGCCATAGAAGTCGCTCAGGATACGGGCGACCGTGGCTGCACGGAGATCAGACAGACCCAGATTGGAGATGTCCGAACCCACAGCGTCGGTATGGCCTTCGATAAGGAAGGTTTCGCTCGGGTTGCGTTCCAGCAGGGTCAGCATCGCATTGGCCACCGCGGACAGGCTGCGAACCTGATCGGACGGAATGCTTGCCTTGCCGCTGTCGAAGGTGAGGTTACCTACTTCGAGCTTACGGACGCTGTCACGCACGCGGGACGAACGCTTCACCTCGTCGATCGAGTAGATACGCGCAACGCGTTCAACCGGCGGCTGGGCGAAGAAGGTTTCGAGCTCGTTCTCATCGGCGTAGCGCGAATCCAGCACGTAATCCCGCACAGGGATGTTCAGGCGTAGCGGCGGCAGACTTGCACCCGGATCGCGCCATTCAATGAGATCATTGTCGTAACGATCGTTGAAGGACGCGAGGATGTATTCGCGACCATCAGGCGTGATGCGTGAGCGGCGGAGAATGTCGCCATTGCGATTACGCACGGTCACGATCTGCGTACCATTGGGACGCGTGATCACTTCGCGAACCCGACCATTGCTCAGGTTCTCGTAGTAGATTTCGTCTTCCGCAGGATCATAGAAACGATCCGTGTCCTGACCGACAGAATTGACGATCAGCTGGGTGCCAATCTGCAGAATGACCTGTGTGATCGCCTGACCCGGTGTAGCGGGCTGGACGACATTGGCCTGCTGCACATTGTTCTGCTGACCAATATTGGTGACGTTGTTCTGCTGGCCGATATTGGTCACAGAATTGTCGATGATATTGGTCTGGTTGATGATCGTGACGTTCTGCGGCACGGCCTGTTCAACGGCTGCCGCCTCGACAACCTGGCCTTCGTCAGCCAATGCGGAGAAGGTCGCCGCGTCCTGCGGTTCAATGGCGGCCTGAGCGTCTTCGTCAGTTGCCGGTGCAGGTTCAGCGGGAGCAGCCTCTGCTTCAACCTGTACGGCAGGCTCGGCTGGTGCGTCGCCATCGGCGGCGGCTGGGGCAGTCGCTTCGTCCTTGGCGCTATCGAGCACCGGGGCGATCTGTTCAGGCTCGATGCCTTCAGGCAGCTGCTCGATAATTTCCGCCGGTGCGCCATCGGGGGTCGTTTCCTCGACCGGCGCCGACTCTTCGGCTGGCATCGGTGG
>JAEYTY010000100.1 GCA_023433775.1 Pseudomonadota bacterium
ATCCTGCCCTTCGATACGCCCTTTTCCCAGGTCGAGGCCGAAGATTTCGTCGGCGACATCCTGGTCAAAAAGCTCGGTGTGCGCGGGGTTATTGTCGGCTCCGATTTCCATTTCGGCCGCCAGCGCCGCGGCACCCCGGCTTTCCTCAAATCAGCGGGCGACCAGCATGGCTTTGCCGTCGATACGCTCGATCTGATGGATGAGGGCGACGAACCAATTTCCTCCTCGCGCATCCGCGCCGCGCTCTCTGAAGGCGCGGTAACGGCGGCCAATCGGCTCCTTGGCTATCACTGGTTTTTCGAAGGCTGCGTGGTCAAGGGCGATCAGCGGGGCCGCGATCTCGGCTTCCCCACGGCCAACACGGTCACGCCCACCGGCTTCCAGCTCGCCCAGGGCGTCTATGCCGTGCGCGCGCGGCTGGGCGGCCGGGTTTTTGACGGCGTCGCCGCCTATGGCAAGCCCATGTTCGACAATCAGCGCCCGCCCTTCGAAACCCATCTCTTCGATTTCGACGAAGACATTTACGGCCACACGCTCGGCGTCGCCCTTGTCGGCCACATCCGCGGGCAGGAGGTCTTTTCCGGCCTCGACGAACTGATCGCCGCCATGGACCGGGACTCCCGCAAAGCCCGCGACCTCCTCGCCGCCGCAGAACCGCTGAGCGACATGGAACGCCGGCTCGGGTTTTTGGGGTAGCAATCCTCTCCCGTTCACGGGAGAGGGGGACCACGCGAAGCGTGGTGGAGAGGGGAGCCCCACGCGCAAGAACGGCAGGCTGTCCGCTACGCCATTGCGCAAGCGGCTCCCCCTCCACCGCCTCTCGGCGGTCCCCCTCCCCCGCGGGCGGCGGAGGATGGCCGACTGCCGCATCTTGCTTTGCGACGGAGCGCTTGCCGAAATCACCCTTTGCCCCATCGTCCCGCCCTTGCTAAAAGGCGCGCGACCTTCCTGAACCGATTGCCGATCCATGACCGACCAAGCCGCCAGCGCGTTCGAAACCGATTATTCCGCGACGCTTTTCCTGCCGGAAACCGAATTCCCCATGCGCGCGGGCCTGCCCGACCGTGAGCCGATCTGGCTCAAGCGCTGGGAGGACATGGATATTTATGGCCTTCAGCGCGAGCAGGCTAAGGATCGGCCCCTGTTCACGCTCCATGATGGCCCCCCCTATGCCAATGGCAATATCCATATCGGTCACGCGCTCAACAAGACGCTGAAGGATCTCGTCGCCCGCTCCATGCAGATGCTGGGCTACAACTCGGCCTATGTGCCGGGCTGGGATTGCCACGGCCTGCCCATCGAATGGAAAATCGAAGAGCAGTACCGCGCCAAGGGCAAGGACAAGAACGACGTTCCCGTTGTCGAATTCCGCCAGGAATGCCGCACCTTTGCCGAGCAATGGGTCGATGTGCAGCGCGAGGAATTCAAGCGCCTCGGCGTGATCGGCGAATGGGACAATCCCTATCTCACCATGAGCTTCGACGCCGAAGCCCAGATCGCCCGCGAGCTGATGAAGGTCTCGATAACCGGCCAGCTCTATCGCGGCTCTAAGCCCGTGATGTGGTCGGTGGTCGAGCGCACCGCGCTGGCCGAAGCTGAAATCGAATATGCCGACTACGAGAGCGACACGATCTGGGTGAAATTCCCGGTTTCGCGCATTCAGTCTGTTGACGGGAACGACACCGACGAGATCATCGCCCATCGCGAACACCTGACCGGTGCCAGCGTCGTCATCTGGACCACCACGCCCTGGACCATTCCGGCCAACCGCGCCATCTCGTTCTCCTCGAAGATCGCTTATGGTCTTTACGAGGTCACTGGCGCGCCAGCGGAAAACTGGGCCAAGACCGGCGACAAGCTGATCCTCGCCGACAAGCTTGCTACCGAAGTCTTTGCCAAGTCCAAGGTGGAAACCTTTGTGCGCTTGCAGGATGTTCCCGCCTCGGTGCTCTCCGGTATCGCCTCGCATCACCCCCTGCGCGGCCACGGCGGCGGCTACAATTTTGACGTGCCTCTGCTCGATGGCGAACACGTCACCGATGATGCCGGCACGGGCTTCGTCCACACAGCCCCCGGCCATGGTCTTGACGACTTTGGCATCTGGATGGACTCCACCCGCGCTCTTCAGGATCGCGGCATCGATCCCGCCATCCCCTATGTCGTGGGCGACGATGGCTTCTATACCGATCAGGCGCCGGGCTTTGATGGCGCCCGCGTCATCGACGACAATGGCAAGAAGGGCGACGCCAATAATCGCGTCATCGCCGCGCTGGCGGAGAAGGGCAATATCATCGCCCGTGGCCGCGTAAAGCACCAATATCCCCATTCCTGGCGCTCGAAGAAGCCGGTCATCTTCCGCAACACGCCGCAATGGTTTGTCTATATGGACAAGGACATTGAAGGCGCAGCAGGCGACACCCTGCGCCATCGCGCCCTCAACGCCATCGACGCCACCAAATTCTACCCCGCCGCCGGACAGAACCGCCTCCGCGCCATGATTGCCGACCGCCCCGATTGGGTGCTGTCGCGCCAGCGCGCCTGGGGCGTGCCGATCACGGTCTTCGTCCACAAGGAAACCAGCGAAATCCTGCGCGACGAGGCGGTCAATCACCGCATCGCCCAGAGTTTTGAGGAGGAGGGCGCCGACGCCTGGTACAAGCCCGGCGCTGCCGAACGCTATCTCGGGTCCGACTACAAGGCCGACGATTACGAAATGGTCCGCGACGTGCTCGACGTCTGGTTTGACTCGGGCTCGACCCATTCCTTCGTGCTGCGCAACAAGCAGAAATGGCCACATCTTAAATTCCCGGCCTCGATGTATCTCGAAGGCTCGGATCAGCATCGCGGCTGGTTCCATTCCTCGCTGCTCGAATCCTGCGCCACCAATGGCCACGCGCCCTATGACAGCGTGCTGACCCATGGCTTCACCATGGATGGCGAAGGCCGCAAGATGAGCAAATCGCTGGGCAATGTCGTTGCCCCGCAGGAAATCATCAAACAATACGGCGCCGATATCCTGCGCCTCTGGGTCGCCTCTTCGGACTATTCTGAAGACCTGCGCCTCGGCAAGGAAGTGATCCAGACCACGGTGGATTCCTACCGCAAGCTGCGCAACACCCTGCGCTGGCTCCTGGGCAATCTGGCCCATTTCAAGCCCGAAGACGTGGTCGACGCCAAGGACATGCCCGAGCTTGAACGGCTGATGCTGCACCGTCTGGCCCAGCTCGATGCGGGCGTGCGCACCGCCTACAAGGAATATGACTACCGCAAGGTGGTCACGCTCCTCTCGAACTTCATGAATATCGAGCTTTCGGCCTTCTATTTCGACATCCGCAAGGATGCGCTCTATTGCGACCCGATCTCCTCGATCAAGCGCCGCTCGGCGCTGACCGTGCTCGATCACCTGTTCAATTGTCTCACGGCCTGGCTTGCGCCCATTCTGGTCTTCACCATGGAAGAGTGCTGGCTCGAGCGCCATCCGGGCGAAGGCTCATCGGTCCACCTGCGCCTCTTCCCCGAAGTGCCCGTCGATTGGCTCAATGATGATCTGGCCGCCAAGTGGCAGCTCATCCGCGCCGTCCGCCGCACGGTGACCGGCGCGCTCGAAATCGAGCGCCGCGAAAAGCGCATCGGTTCTTCGCTCGAAGCCGCGCCAAACGTCTTCGTCGCCGATGCCCGCTATGTCGTGGCGCTTGAAGGCCAGGACCTGGCCGAAATCGCCATCACATCGGATATCGAACTGGTGCAAAACGAAGGCCCGTCCGAAGCCTTCCGGCTCGACGACGTGCCGGGCGTTTCGGTGGTTCCGGCGCTGGCCCAGGGCAAGCGCTGCGCCCGCTCCTGGAAGGTGCTGCCCGATGTCGGCACCGACCCCGAATATCCCGACGTCTCCCTCCGCGACGCCCAGGCCCTGCGCGAACGCGCTGCGGCAGGGCTTTGAGCGGCGTGAGAATTTTCACTGTCATCCCCGCGAAAGCAGGGACCTCCGTTCCCAAACAGGGGTTCCCGTTTTCGCGAAAATGACTATGAGGAACTGGGAAGTATCGAACCAGAAGCAGGGGGCTTTGAGCAGTGAACGTCAGAAGTGCAAATCCGGCCACGCTCTATTCCCTCATGGCCGCCATTCTCGCCTTTGGTCTCGATCGGGCGCAGAAGGGTTTTCACATTGCCGGCGAATGCTATGCCATCGGTCAGGCCGCCTGTGTCGAGGTGCTCTCATTCTATGAGCCACTGCTTCTGACCGGCTGGCGGGGTGGCGAAATCCTCTCGCCGTTCCCGTTTTTCGACTATGTGCTGGTGTGGAATACCGGCATTTCCTATGGTCT
This sequence comes from Pseudomonadota bacterium, assembly GCA_023433775.1. Lineage (GTDB taxonomy): Bacteria > Pseudomonadota > Alphaproteobacteria > Rhizobiales > Devosiaceae > Devosia. Next base: position 4,326 of record JAEYTY010000100.1, read on the forward strand.
GCTCGATAGCCTTCCGGTCTGGGCGCTCGGCATGGTGATGATGGTCGCCATCATCGCTCTGTCGATCTGGTGGTGGCGCACAGATGTGCCGCTGGTGCGGCTCGGGCTGGCGCTCTGTATCGGCGGCGCGCTTTCAAATGCGCTTGATCGGCTCATCTATGGCGCGGTGGCAGATTTCTTACACTTCCATTGGGGCAGCTGGTCGTTCTACATATTCAACATCGCCGATGTGGCGATAACCTTTGGCGTTTTGTGCCTTTTTGCCGATATTATCGGCCTGGGGCGCAAGCGGGCAAAGAAACTGGCCTGAACGCGGACAACACGTTGCCGCCAGAATCTGGTCTTAAGGCCGCTTATGCGCTATAAGCGCCGCCGACATCGTAAGGGACGTTTCATGCGTATTGGTTTGACGGGGCATAAGGCTGCAGTTTCTGGCACCACACGGGCGGCATTGGCGGGGCTGGCTTTGCTCGCCACTTTGGCCCTTGGCGCCTGCACCACCGTCGAAGGCACCAATGCCATGACCGACTTCGGCACCTTCGAGCGCGAGGTGATGAACACCACCGCCCGCGGCTTTGGCCTCATTCCCGGCGAAGAAGCCAAGGAAGACCTGACCCAGGCGCGCGCTCCTCTGGTGCTGCCCAAGGATCCCAACGGTCTGCCCGCACCCACCAAGCAGGTTGCCGCCACGCAATTGCCCGCCAATAGCGACCGCGTGCAGATCGATACCTCGCGTCTCAGCGAGGCCGAACTGCAGCGCATCCGCAATACCCGCGTCGTCGACATGCGCTCGCTCAGCGGTCGTCCGCTGACCGAGGCCGAAGCCAAGGCGCTGACGGCCCGTATGCAGGGCGGCAATATGGCGGTCAATGTCAGCACCAGCCGTCCGCTCTATCTGCCGCCGGATGAATATTTCACCCGCGTCGGCGATGCCCAGCTGATCTGCCGTACGCCGCAGGGCGAACTGGTGTCGCTCCGCGACCAGCGCTGCCCCGGCGATGTGCGCCGCGCCCTGGAAAAGAACTGATCCAAGGGCCGGTCGCCAATACGAATACGTGCCTTTGAATTTTCAGGCATCACGACTACCGGCGGCCGGACAGATCCGGCCGCTTTCGCTTTTTCCGCGCCGCCCATCCGGGTCACGCATGACATGAAAGAACGCGCCTATGAGCGACGCTCCAAAACTCCCCGATTCCCCGAAACAGCCAGAGGCGCCTGATCGCCTCGCCAAGGTCATGGCCCGCGCCGGCCTCTGCTCGCGCCGCGATGCCGAAGGCTGGATCACCGCCGGCCGCGTTTCTGTCAATGGCAAGAAGGTGCTGACCCCCGCCTTCAACGTCACCACCCGCGACAAGATTTCCGTCGATGGCCTGCCGCTGGCCGCCCGTCAGGGCACGCGCATCTGGCTCTATCACAAGCCTGCCGGCCTCGTGGTCACCGAAAAAGACCCAGAGGGCCGCCCGACCATTTTCGACGAACTCGACGCCATGGGCCTGCCCCGCGTGGTGACCGTCGGCCGCCTCG